>JAEYQM010000075.1 GCA_023410025.1 Bacillota bacterium | reverse complement strand
AAGTATGAATATGAACCTTTACAATTTCTTCATCTTTTACAACTACAATAGAATTTCCAAGTGGCGAAATTTGATCAAGTACTAGTTTTTCATCAAATTTTTCAACATCATATTTTTCTTTATTTATCTCTAAAATAAATTCAGTACAATAACCGAATTCTACTTTTTCACCTAAGTTGATAACTAATTTACTTGCAGTATGTAAACTTTCATCAGTAAAAGTTTTTGTAGAGACAAAGTCTCCATTTAGTGCTTTTTGCATTCCTTCAAGGATACAAATAAATCCAGCACCACCACTATCAACTACTCCTGCTTCTTTTAAGACAGGTAGCAAATCTGGTGTTCTATTTAATGAAGCTTTCGCTTCAGTTATATATTCATCAAAAAATTCATTAATTGACATTCTTGATGAAGAGATAGCCATCAATTTTTCACTTGCTTCACGAGCAACTGTAAGGATAGTTCCTTCTACTGGTTTAATAACTGCTTTATAAGCTTGTTGTACACCACTAGCAAAAGCCTTAGCAAGATTCAATGCATTAACTGAATTAAACCCTTCTAACCCTTTAAAGATTCCACGGAATAATTGTGATAAAATGACTCCTGAGTTACCTCTTGCACCCATTAGCATTCCACGTGATAGTTTCTTAGAAACTTCATAAATATTATTATCTTCAAGATTTATAATCTCGTTAACTCCGCCTTCAATTGTCATCTTCATATTAGTTCCTGTGTCTCCATCTGGAACTGGAAAAACGTTAAGAGCATCAATCGACTGATAATTCATTTTCAAATTTTCGGCTCCGTTTATAACTAATGTTTTAAACAAAGAACCATCTAGTTTGTTTATTTGCATTTAATCTGCCGCCTCCAATTATATTCGCATCATATATTTACAATTCATAATTATCAAAATATTACTTTTGTATTATAACATAAAAATGTAATTATTGCAACTAAAATATAGTATTATGAAAACCAATTTCATTCATTTAAAGCGTTTTTTTATTGAATTTTCTCATTTTTTAAGTTAAATTTAATTATTAAGTGCAATATTACATTTTAATAAATAGATTATTACTCTATATTATAATTATACCACATATTTAAAAGAATTTTTTTTACGAAAATTTCCAACAAAATAATTTTTTATTATTTAATAATTACTTGCTAATTGAGTTTTATTGTGGTATAATACCTTTGGTTTAGATTTATAAGGAGGTTTATTATGGCTCGCAAATGTTATGTAACAGGTTTAGGGACTGTATCAGGAAACAACCGCCCACACTCATTAAAAGCTTCAAGAAGAACTTGGAAAGCAAACTTACAAAAAGTAAGAATCATAGATGAAGATGGCAAAGTTAAGCGTGTATATGTTTCAACACGTGCTTTAAGATCTGGTCTTGTGAAACGTGCGTAATCAATAATATCTTGAATCTAAACAATAGTTTATCTATTGTTTTTAATTTGAAGATTAAAAATAAAAAGTATCACGGAGATACTTTTTTTTATTTTATACTAACTTAACTATATCTATATAATAATCTATTACTAACCATAAAGGACTAAAGAAATCCATTATAGTCCAAATACTAAGTCCAGCTAGATTATACTCTATAGCAAGATTTACTTTTTCAATAAAACTTCTTGCATCATCAAAATGGACATTATGTTCAACTTTATTATCATAGTAAATTATATAAGGAGTAAGTGCTTTATTATCAAAATTTATTTTTTGATTATTATCAATAGCAATGTTTCTAGGATCTGTTAATCTTAATATTTTTGCTGGTTTTCCCTCTACAAATGGCAAAGTGAAATCATAACCATAATTAGGTATACCCATCAAAATTTTTTCACTATCAATATTATTTACAGCATAAATTAATACATCTTCTACTTTATCAATTGGGGCTACAGGCATTGCAGGGCCATATAAATATCCCCATTCATAAGTCATTAAAATTACTCTATCCATATATTGTCCATGAACACTATAATCATGAGCAGTGTATAATAATCCTTGTAAATCACTTCTATCTTTTGGTGCTAGAGCACTAAGGACTTGGTAACCGTTTTGATTTAAAATTAGGGTTGCATCTTTTATAAACCGATTATAGGCTTCTTTATCTTGTGGATAAATATATTCAAAATCAAAACAAACACCATAATAATTTTTTTCTTTAAGTTTTGCTAATATACTATTTATAAGTTTTTTTGATTTATTATAATCGTTTAGTACCCTACTAATATAATCACTACTAAAACTACCTGGTTTATCCATATTAATAACTGTCATAATAGGTGCCACATTATACTTATAAGCTAATGCAATTAATTCTTCATCATCAATATCATCTATATTACCCTCTTCATCAATATTATAAGCAAAAATGCTTAAATATGTAAGATAAGGTAAAGTTCTTTTTAATACGTCTCTATTAATATCCGTAAAACAAAAACCATTAATCTCCATTGACTTTTTATCATGCATATCATAGACAATTTTTATTTTATCCCCTGGGTAAATTACTTCACCCAAATCACTGTTATAATTATAAATTTGATTCTCGCTAATATTAAATTTCTTACCAATACTTGATATTGTATCATTTTTTAATACTGTATATTCAAAATTATCAGGTCTAATAAGAATACTTTCCCCAACTACTAATTTGTCTGGATTTACAAGTTGATTATCAAGAATTAATCTTTGTACAGATACATTAAAATTATTTGCAATACTATGCAATGTATCTTTTTCTTTTACAATGTAGAGAAACATTAAATCACCTCTACTAAATATATGCATATATTACATACTTATGTTATAAATGAAAAAAACAAGACATTAAGTCTTATTTCTCTTCTTAAATAAATTCATTATTTTCAAAACAATAAATGATATCCATCTCGGTAGTTTAATAACATAGAATTTCATTATTAATATCCCCTTTACTAAATTATATGAATAAAGGAAATTTCTATGCTATTTACTTCTACAAACTAGTATTTTTTTATTATTTGTTTTTAGTTCAGCTTTTTCTTCAACAATTTCATTACTTAAGCAAATACAATCATGTATGCCCAAATGATAATTTTCAATATTATATTTGAATCCTTTTAAAGAAACAATTGCTCCTGGGTCAACAGCAAAGAATGAAATATATTTAAATTCATTTTTATAGAAGAAAGTATTTGAGTTTACAATCTCAATCATATTGTTTTTATCAACCAAAACAATTGGAAGATGTGTAAAACGAATTAATAAATTAATTACCGACTGGTAATGATCAAGCCTTTTACCAGTTGCATTATATATTACAATCTTTTTAATTAACTTAGCATCATATTGTTCTTGGAACCCTATACTAGCAATATGATTTAATGCTAATTCTAAATCGCTTTGATCTTTATCAGATTGATAGATAATAAGAGATTTACTTTTTGTTTTGATTTTATTAATTGAACCACTATCAAAGTCACCAATTGCAAGATCTGGATTCAAACGATTTTTAATAATTACTTCCGCGCCAAAATCAACGCCAATCAAAAATTCATCATCATCATGAGAATAAATTTTTGAAAAATCGTCTACTCCTGCACAAACAATCTTAATAATCATATGTTTTCTAGCTCCTTTATTAGATTTTTTCTATCCTTGCTTTTAAAAATAAATGATCCAGCTACTAATATTTCACAACCATTATCAACAGCAAGTTTTGCTGTTTCTAAATTAATTCCTCCATCAATTTCAATTAAATATTTATAGTTATTTTGATCTTTCATATCCTTTAAATATTTAATCTTTGGTAAAGAGTTTGGCATAAACGCTTGGCCGCCAAAACCTGGTTCTACTGACATTACTAATATTAAATCTAAATAAGCTAAATATTTGTCAAGTACTCTTACATCGGTATTTGGTTTTATTGATATACCAACCTTAGCCCCTAAAGACTTAATATATTTAATAGTCTCTAATACATCACTAACCGCTTCATAATGGAAGGTAAGGTAATCAGCACCAGCAGAGATGAAATCTTTGGCGTATTTTATCGGGTCACATATCATTAAATGAACATCAAAAACCATATCAACTTTGCCTTTTAGGTTCTTATAAACTAATGCACCCAAACTAATATTAGGAACAAAACATCCATCCATAACGTCAATATGAAGGAATTTCGCATTAGATACTGAATTAACTTCTTCTAATAATTTATTAAAATCAGCTGATAAAATAGATGGTGCAATAATAGCCATATTTTTCTCCTAATATTTTTTATTTTTCTTTATTTCTTCTATAAATAATAAGTAATTATCGTAACGAGATTTTAAAATCTCGTTTTTATTTATTTTTTCTTTAACCTTGCAACCAGGTTCTGAGATATGGAAGCAAGGATTAAATTTACATTTTGTTTCAAAGAATTCAACAAAAACTTGAGATAGACTCTGAATATCCATGGTTAGATCAAGAGTCCCAAATCCTGGTGTGTCAGCAACATAACCTGTACCTACTTCTAAAAGTTCAATATGTCTAGTTGTATGTTTACCACGGTTTAAGGCTTCAGATATTTCATCAGTTTTTATTTTAAAATTGGGATTAAATTTATTGATCATGGTTGATTTACCAACACCTGATTGACCAGCAACAACACAAACATTATCATTTATTTCATCAATGATCTTATCAATTTCATGTGGTAAATAATATACTGGATAACCTAAATTCCTGTAATACTCAGTTATCTCTTTGTATTTATCATCGTTTGCAAGATCAGCTTTAGTAAATACAAGAATAATTTTTAAATTCTCATACTCGGCCATAGCAATAATTCGATCAAGTAAATTTGTATTAATTTCTGGTCTGACAATAGAAGTCATAATAAATACTTTATCAACATTACTAACAAAGGGGCGAATTAAATCATTAACTCTTTCATCAATATCAGCAATTTTATTATTATCGATAGTTACAATATCACCAACTTTTGGAGTAATACCTTTATGACGAAATAATCCAATTGGTTTACAAACAATCATTTGATTTTCTGTTTTAACTGTGTAATCACCACTAATAGACTTTACTATTAATCCTCTCATTTTCCCTCTCTTTTAATTCTTAACTGTCCACACGCAGCATCAATATCATGACCTTGTTCACGTCTTAATGTTACCGGTATTCTATTTTTGGCTAGATAATCATAGAAATTATCCATATTTTCATTTGTTGAGCGACGAAGGATTTTACTTGTACTATTCATGGGAATTAAATTTACATAGCAATTCATTCCTCTTATTAAGTTAACAAGTTCTTTTGCATGATCTAATGAATCATTAATTCCATCAATTAGGATATATTCAAAAGTAATTCTTCTATTTGTCTTATCATAATAATATTTTAAAGCTTTAAATAAGTCTTCAATATTATATGCTCTATTTATAAGCATATGCTCACTACGTAAAATATCATTTGGAAAATGTAAAGAGATAGCAAGATTTACTTGTAAATCAAAATCGCTAAATTCATAAATCTTAGGAACAACTCCACATGTTGAAACAGTGATATGTCTTGCACCAATTTCTAATCCTTTTGGATCGTTAATAATTCTTAAAAAACTTGTTAGGTTTTCATAATTATCAAATGGTTCACCAATTCCCATTACAACTACATGACTTACTTTTTCATTTTGCTTATTTAATATTTCATCAATTAGTTGAATTTGTTCTACTAACTCAAAAGTTTCAAGATTTCTTTTACGTTTATTTAGTCCACTAGCACAAAATGAGCATCCCATATTACATCCGACTTGACTTGATACACAGACACTATTACCATAATTATGCTTCATTAATACTGTTTCAATGAAATTTCCATCAGAAAGTTTAAATAAATACTTCCTAGTTCCATCCTTTGAAAGATGTTCCATTTCTACATTTAATCTATCAAAACTAAAATTTTCCTTTAAAATTTCAATAGATTTTTTCGACATATTTGTCATTTCATCAAAGCTTTGAACTTTTTTTCGATATATCCATTCGTATATTTGGGTTGCTCTAAAGGCTTTTTCACCCAATGATACTAATTTTTCTTCTAATTCTTTTTTGGTTAAACCAAAAATGTTTGTCATTTATTTCTCCTCATTTTACAAATATAAAAACCATCAGTATGATATTCAAACGGTAAATATACATGCTCTTCAATCTTCTCATAGTTTAAATGAGATTCTAAAAACTTCTTAACTTGTTCTTCATTTTCTGCTTTATTGATTGTACATGTACTATAGACATAGTAACCACCAACCTTTAATAAATCAGCTGTTGAGTTAAGTATTTCTTCTTGTAATTTAATAATTTCTTCAATTGATTCAATATTTATATTATATTTAACATCAACCTTGTGACCCAAAACACCAAGACCACTACAAGGAAGATCAGCAAGAATATAATCAAATGCACCACTCTTTACATGATCTTTAATCATTCTTCCATCAATCAATTGTAGTTTTACATTCTCAACACCAAGTCTTTTGAAGTTAGTTTTCATTAATTTTAGTTTATGTTCATGAACATCACAAGCATGAATTTCACCAGTATTGTTCATAATATCGGCTAAATGTGAAGTCTTTCCACCTGGGGCACTACAAATATCTAACACAATAGAACCTTTGCTTGGGTTTAATACTTCAGACACTTTTTGACTAGCAATATCTTGAATTGTAACTTTACCTGATAAAAATAAACTATGATTAACAATACTCTTATTAACAACTAATCCATTATTAACAAGTTCATGTCTACTAA
Organism: Bacillota bacterium; assembly: GCA_023410025.1. Classification (GTDB taxonomy): domain Bacteria; phylum Bacillota_I; class Bacilli_A; order ML615J-28; family CAG-698; genus JAEYQM01. Next base: position 4,652 of record JAEYQM010000075.1, on the reverse strand, counting down.
ACTCTATTCCATCATTAGTAAGGATTTTTGCTACCTCATCATAATTTGATTTTAAATTATTTATTCTAATTGAAGTCTTCTTCTTATCTTCGTTTTCTTCAAATATTTTTATAACCGTTTGACTATCATAATCTTTAAGTAAATAAGCAACTAACCATTTAGGATAACTATATTTAATACTTAAATAATCTAATTCACCAAGATTATCAATGCTCTTTAATGGGTTTCTTAAGAAATTTCTTAAAACAGCATTAACAAATTTACCAATATATTTATCCTTAATGTTAGCAACATTTACTGTTTCATTAACTACAACATGTTCAGGAATATTTAAATATACTAGTTGGTAAACACCCATTCTTAATAAATTTAATACCCAAGTTTTTTGCTTTTTTGTTAGGTAATCTTGTATGTAATAGTCGATACTAATTTTTTTTTCGACAGTACCAAGTACAAGAATTGTAAATAATGCTTTATCTTCTTTTGTAAGTTCATATTTAGATAGATATTCATTGATAACAATATTAGAATATCCACCCTTTTCAAGTATCTTATTAATAGCTTCATGCGCTAATTTTCTAACGTCCATCTAACATCCTCAAAAATATTTCTAAGTCTTTTTTATCCAAATATGTTTGACCAATATTTCCATGTTTTCCATCATTAAAATTATGGAAATCTGTTCCACTGGTAATAAACAATTTATAGTCTTTAGCAATCCCACGATATTTTTCTTCTTTATCTAAATGAGTAGGGTATTTTGCTTCAATACCATCAAATCCAAATTCAAGTAAATCAGTTGGATTATTTTTCTTAAGTTCCATTGGATGGGCAAGTACAGCAAGTCCACCATATTTATGGATTAAATTTACACCATATTTAGTTTCCATTTTTGATGAAGGGATATAAGCAGGACATCCATCACCTAACATCTTCGCAAATATTTGGGCATTTGTATATTGATATCCTTGTTTGATAATTTCACGAGCAATTGTTCCACGAGTAACACTTGTTACTTCATCAACAAATCCTCTATCTAATTTGATATTAAATAACTGTTCAAGTAAATCTAACATCTCAATAGCTCTTTCTCTTCTTTTATTTATTTGATCTTGAAGCTCTTCGTTCATTTTTTGAACTTCTTCAACAGAGTTAAAATATCCAAGGACATGAACAGATTCATCATTGTGATATGTTGAGAGTTCAATACCAAGAATAATTCGTATATCTTTATTTAAAGTAATTGCTTTTAAAACTCCATCAAAGGTATCATGATCAGTAATACTTACAATATCCAAATTATTATTAATGGCAAGATCAAGTAACTCACTTGGAGAATATTTACCATCTGAATAATTTGTATGCATATGTAAATCAGCTTTCATATAAACCTCACTTATTTTTTGATTTTTTTAGATGTTTCTACACCCATCATTAAGATTAAATATCTCATTTCAAATTCATTAAATTTATCTTTAAAATCTTTATTAAAATCAACATCTGATAAAGATTTTACAGTAAATTTAATTTTATTATATAATTCAATCCACTCAGGTATATCAAGGGTAATGACAACATCACTTTTTAAAAAGTATTTAACATCATAAGTTTTTAAATATTCTTTATTTTTATGTTTATGGATAATACTAAGTAGTGTTTCCACTAAACTAATAATTACATTACTACTATTATAGTAAATATATTCACTCGCTTCTTTTAATGTTTTATATTCTTGAAGAAATTCATTTAAATTCTTATAAAGTAACTCCAATTCTTGATTAGTCTTGTTTAGACCTACATTAACAGTAGCAATTTTTAAAAAATTAAAATATTTTGATTTTGCTTCTTCAATATTAGTTTTAATCGTTTTATGAAAAGCATCAATTTCTTTTAATTTTTCATAGGATTCATTGTATAGTATTTCACTTTCTTCTTCAGAGTATTTAGTTTGATTCATTACTCTTTGTAAGGATTCGTATTCTTTTTTTACCCTATTAATATGTTTATCAATCGATAACATTTCAAGATTAAAGTCTTTATCTTTTAATGCGATTCTTGAAAATATTTTACATACTAAATAGTCATTAATAATATCATAGTTGCTTTTTTGAATGCGAGTATAATCAAGATTAACAATATCTTTTTTAGATTTTAAATCAAGATTATTAAAATTATCAGCTACATAATCAGCTTTTTCTGAGTAAAAATTGGTTGTATCAAAATTATCAACTCTTTGTACCTCTTTTAACTCTAAATTAATAACTTCAACTTTTCTCTTACGAAATAATCCCATACTAACCACCTATATGTTTATATTATACCATAAAATAGCATAAATTAATATTTTTTTACAATACATTTATAGAAAATAAATATTATTTATAGATATAATAATTACTTTTACCAAAAAAGTGTAGATTTTTACCATCACTATTTTTATTATTAATCTTGATCTAAAAATTTATCTCTTTTATAACTTTTTTTATGTTCTTTTCAAGATAAGTGTTGGTAACGGTAGATTTCTTAAAAAAAATATGGTATAATTTTTATACCAAATCAGACTTAATAAATAGTGCAGAAGATAACTTGTCTAGGAGATGCTCTTAGTCAACCAGTTTCTATGGTTTGATTTGGCGATTATTCTGTAATGAAGCTGGTTGACTAAGGGTATTTTCTTTTATGAGAACACATGAACAGCTAAAGATATTTGTCAGGTTAATTTGCGCAGACGAAGCAGATGTTTTAATGGATTTGCTTCCATCATTAATTAAATCAAAACATAGAAACCAAAAAATAATTAAAACAGAACGCTAATCAATTTGTTGCACAAAATGTGTATCAACCACTATTATTAAGAATGGGAAAACAAAAAAGAAGCGACAAAGATACTATTGCAATGTTTGTCGCAAGAGCTTTTCAGATAACAACAATTCAATTGTTTTTAAATCTATAAATACCTATGAACTGTGGATACAGTTTATTGATTGTGAACTTCATAATTATACATTAAAAGATGCAGCAACATCAGTGGACGTTATTCAAACGACAGTATTTACTTGACACCATAAATTTTCATTGTTTTCTATTTTTTGAATCACAGAATAATCGCTATCATTTTTTGGATTCTTATCTAGTATTTGAATTGTATTTTTAGTCAAATCTACAAACGTATTGTTATAATTTACATCTAAGTCAAATTTATAAAAGCAAGTATAAATAGGAATAAATCTTAATATTTGTTTATTACTATGTTGATGCTCTGTAATATCATTATCACCCAAATATACACCAAGTACCAAAATCAAAACACCAAATTCTTCAAATATATCTTTTATAATATCAACGCCAAATTTACTTGTTAATAACAATGGAAAAACAAACGATTCACAATCCTCAGTTTATAAACTTTTATTAAAAGACTACAAAAATTCTTAAAATGTATTTATTAGATACTTTTCAGATTTATTTTCATAATCTGAATTTATTAAGTAATTTGCCTGTGCCAAAGCACTTAAAGATTCATGCAATATTAAATAATTAGTCACATAATATTTTAGTAATGCACCATGGAAATATTCATGAACTACATTTCTATAAATGTCAATTTAAATGTCTACAATTTTGTTCATTTAAGATTCCTCAGTTTGTATTGGTTTAATTTTATCTTTAATTCTATAAGATGGTCCTGTTATATTAAATAAATATGAATAATGTAATATTCTATCTAATATTGCTTTGGTAATCATTTCATCATTACCTAATATCTGAGGCCATTTATCAAATGTTATATTACTGGTAAATATTGTTGATCTTTTGGTGTATCTTAAATCAATCATTTGAAAAAATAATTTTGATTCAAGTGGTGATATTTCATTAAAGCCAACTTCATCAATAATTAGTAGCTTATATTTGAAGAACTGTTTGACTTTGCGATCAAATGTCCCTTCATTATAAGCGTTTTTTAATATATTAATAAGTTTATTAAATTTTATAAAATAAACACTATTTCTTCTAATTGCTACTGAATAAGCTATCGCTATAGCTAAATGTATTTTACCTGTACCTGGGTTTCCTATAAACACTATATTATTTGCTTCATCATAAAAGTTTGATGATATTATAGAATAAATCTTTTCTTTGCTAACGCTTGGTTGAAAATTAAAATCATAATCATCTACAGTTCTCAAAAACGGAAATGCTGCTACTTTAACGTTATATAACTTATTATTTTCTTCTTTGGCTTCAACTTCTTAATTTAGAACTTTATATAGTCCTTTTAGTTCTTGATTAGTTATTCCATCATTAATATGTAATTCTTTTAAATATGTATAAGCTGATTTTAATTTTAAATAAATTAATTGATTTAATACTTCATTAATCATATTTTATATTCTCCATTTCTCTCAAGATTATTGACTTACTACCACTCCCATCTAATTCTTTCTTTTTATATTTTAGATCATGTTCATCTTTAATATTTAATAATTTATTAGTTATTTGATGAATTGTTATTAATTTTTTGCTATAATATATGTGAGGTTTATCTCGAATAACTATTAATCCTACTTTATATCCAATATATTTCTTTGGTACTGAATATTTATTTGATTTGTATGGTATTAATGATTCTTTTGAGACAATTACTTCATTTA
>JAEYQM010000031.1 GCA_023410025.1 Bacillota bacterium | reverse complement strand
TTAGGAGAAAATGCAAGTTGGAATTTGGGACAATTCGGCTATGACATGGTAACAAGAGGTTTAATAAGTTTTATTCCTGGTTCATACAAAATATCTTCTGTTTTTGGAAAAATAAAAATTGCTCCGTTTAAAGCAATTGCAAGAGGTACTGCACGTGGTCTATACAAATATATTGGGCCTCGGTTAGGAATCGTATAAAGGAGGACACAAAAAAATGGAATCAACATTGGTAAGTAGGTTTTATCAAAACTTTTGGCTATATTTAATTGGAATAATACTTTTAATTATTACAATAGCTATTACAATAATTCTAAAAAATAAAATTATGGTTAAAAACAAAGTTGGTTTTTTTAGCATAATTATAATAACAATGGCTTTTATAATATTTTTTTTGATCAAATTTATTCCTTATTCCCGAGATTTAAATAGTGTCAAAAACAAAACTTTTGAGACCATCACAGGAGAGGTAGTGGATTATGGAAAAGCCAAAGCTATTGGTGACATTGCAACAGAAGTAAAATATTATTATCCAATTATTGAAGATAAAAATGGTATAAGAATTAAACTAGATGTTAACGGGACTGTAAAAAATAATACTTATACGTTCATTTATTTAGAGCATACAAAGTTAGCAGAGATTTTGAATTAACAAAAATTAACTTAACTTTAGGATGTTAGAAAAAGATTATTTATTTAATAATTCCTTTAGCGGTTGGTGTATCGTTGGCATTGATATATTAGATATTTTTAGAAGAAAAATATGAATACTATTTTGAAAGAGGTTTGAAGATTAATAATATTATTTCTTTAACAATTATGAAAAAATAGTAAATGAAACATATCGCTATTCAATTTCATTATTTACTAGTGTAACAGTAAATAATATTTACAATGAACAAATGCCTATAGATTTGAAAGAAGCATATTCAGAATATGAATATGGTATTTTTGAATAGTCTAATCAGTCATTATATTGAAAAGAACCATAATTTAGTAGAAATTAAAAATTATAAATGTTATAATTAATTTGAAAATTACTATATTAATAATACATAATATACATACAATAGAAAGACAAATGATAATTTTCATAATTTAATTTTTTAAAAAAGGAGAATAAATATGAAAAAATTATTTTTATTAATTGTTTTTTTAATAATTACTTTGTTTGTTAGTGGGTGTAAGAATAAATATGATCTAAAAATAATAGACGAAGAAGTCATTTTTAAACAAGATTTCTTAGATAATAATAGTACATATGGAGCACATAAGACAATTGTAAAAATTGATGAGAATGGTAAAGAATATTTTGAATTTGAAGAAGACCTAACCTCACCAGAATCTAGAACATTTATAATTAGAAATAAAGAAGAATCTAAAAAAATTTTTAGTATAATTCCTGAAATAGATTTTAATAAAGAAACAATAATATTATATATGTATACAAGTGTTCGTAAAAAAGATGAAACAATAAAAAACATAAAATTAGATAATGGTGTATTAGAAATCAAGTTTTTTCTAAAACGTGTACCATCTGATGTAATTGATGGAACACAACCATATGTATCTGTTTTAGTTGTAAGAACAAAGAATATTGATTTTGATGATGCTACTTTTCAATATATAAATTAACCATAAAACATCATAAAAATCATGTCGTTTTTTAGAAGATTAATTGTATATTTGTCCATTTATAAAAAATAATCTTCTCACAGAAGGGCATTATTTTAGTAAAACAATGTAATTTATGCTATAATAATTTAGAAAGGACGTGGGAATATGTTACAAGCAGGAGATAAAGCTTTTGAATTTAGTTTATTAAATCAAGATGGGAAGATGGTTAATTTAACTGACTTTTTAGGAAGTAAAGTTGTATTATATTTTTATCCTAAAGACGATACACCAGGCTGTACAACACAAGCATGTGTATTTAGGGATAATTATCACTTATATAAAGATCATGGAGTTAATGTTCTTGGAGTAAGTGTTGATGATTCTAACAAACATACAAAGTTCATTGAAAAATATAATTTACCATTTACATTACTTGCGGATACTGAAAAAGAAGTAGTCCAAGAATATGGTGTATGGGCTGAAAAAGTAAATTACGGTAAGAAATATATGGGTATTAAAAGAACCACTTTCATTATTGATGAAAAAAGTTATATTGAGAAGGTTTATGAAAATGCAAAACCTGATACAAATGCAACTGAAATATTAAAATATTTAGGCATATTATAATACTTGCAATAGATTAATTAATATAGTATAATATAAATACAATTAAATAAATTTGCAGCGGTACTATTTAATAGTTGAGAGGGTAAAACCCGACGCTTTGAACCTGTCAGTTAATACTGTCGTAGGGAGCATCAATTTGAAAAATTCAAGTGCTTTTACGATAAAGCACTTTTTTCTATCTCTGAGAATGGATTTAATTGAATTCAAATTAGGAGGATTCATGAGAAATACAAAAACACTATTTATAACCGAAGTAGCAATCTTATCAGCTTTAGCCGTAGTTTTAGATTTAGTTTGTGGAACATTGTTTTCATTTTCTTGGACTAGTGGCGGATCAGTATCAATTGCTATGTTTCCTATATTTATTCTAGGGATTCGTTGGGGATTACCTGGAGGTTTTGCTGGGGGATTAATTCTTGGATTAATTCAATTAATTTTACCTACTTCATTTGTAGCCGGAATATTCCAAGCAGCATTTGATTATATATTTGCTTTTGGTATTTTAGGAATAGTTGGTTTAATTAAACCTTTATTACCAAAATTAAATAACAATCAGAGATATATTGTTTCGACTTTATTAATGATTGTTGCTGGAATTCTAAGAACATTATTTCATATTTTTTCTGGAGTTTTATTCTTTAATATTAATTTTATTGGATCAACTTTATATAATTTACCATATATGATTCCATCAATAATTGCAAGCATCTTATTTGTAATATTTTTCATGTATAAAACACCAAATTTAGTTTATTTTGATAATTAATTAAAAAGTGATAGTTCTTTTGAACTGATATCTTCAAAGTAGATATCATAGCAGAACTATCACTTTTATTCATTAAAGTATAATTTATCGACTGCACACAGATAATCAATTGGAGGAGTGTATTTCATTGGAACAAAAACACCTATTTCTCTTGCCTTTTCAATCTTAATGCTCTTTTCTCCATCTTTAAGATTTTCTAAATATAGTTTATAGAAAACATCAATATCAATAATAAAAACCTCATTTGCCCTTTTATAATATATTATAATAAAGGCAATACCACCATGTTCTTTAACTTTTTTTAAATGTTCCATTTGATGGGTAAAGATATGCTTGAAAGAAAAACTTAAATTATTTGTTTCTTTTGCTTCATAGTCAATGTATTTCCCTTTGTAAATGCCATTATAATCGGTAGTAGAAGGCGTCTTGTAATAAGCTTCAACTATCTTAGCTTTACTTCTAACAGGGTAATCAACCTTAACAACTTGAATTGGTGTTGGTTTTTTATAAATAATTGCTGTATTATTTATTCTATAATAATCATTAGATATATTTAAAGCATTCTCAAAAATAACACCATTTTGTTTTTTTAATGTATTTCTTAATTCAGTAACCTTTTTAGGAGTTGGATATTTCATTTAATCACCAATAATATTATAACATAAAATATGGGGAAATTAAATATAACTTTCTTAAATTTTATCATAAAATATTAAGAGGTGAAATTATGGTTTATTTGATAACGTTAAAGGATGAACAAATTAGTGGTGTTATTAATATGCAAGCAACATGTAATATTTCTAGAATAAAGAGTAAAAATAATATTCTAATTATTAAAGATGTGACAATTAATGAAGAAGGAGTAATAAAGGAACATCAATTTTCATTAGATGAAGTATTAATGTCTGGTAAATTTAAACTGGTAATTAGTAAGGAAAAACAAGAAAAACTAGTTGAGATTTGTAATTATTATAATATACCTTTACTAGAGTTAATATAAGAAATACTGGTTTATTATATTCATATTTAATCAATGAGTATATTTATTTTTAATTTTGTTCTTTTATCTTTTATAATAAATAGGAAGTGATAAATATCAATAATATTAAATATATTGATATTTTTTCTAATTTATGTTAAAATAAATATATATAGAAAGAAGGACAATAAATTATGATTCCTAACAAAACTGAACTACTCGAAAGACAAAAAAGAATTCGTAATTTTTCAATTATTGCCCACATTGACCACGGCAAATCAACTCTTGCCGATCGTATCTTAGAACAAACAAATACTGTCGAATTACGCAATATGAAAGAACAATTACTCGATTCTATGGACCTAGAAAGAGAAAGAGGCATTACAATTAAATTAAATGCCGTTGAATTAACATATAAAAGTTTAGACGGTAATGAATATATTTTTCATTTAATTGATACTCCAGGACATGTCGATTTCACATATGAAGTTTCTAGATCTTTAGCAGCTTGTGAAGGTGCAATTTTAGTTGTTGATGCTGCACAAGGGATTGAAGCCCAAACTCTAGCCAATGTATATTTAGCACTAGACAATGATTTAGAAATCTTACCATTAATTAATAAAATTGACTTACCATCAGCAAACATTGAAAAGGTAAGAGAAGAAATTGAAAGAGTAATAGGTTTAGATGCAAGTGATGCAGTACTTGCTTCAGCAAAAGCTGGTATTGGAATTACAGATATTCTAGAACAAATAGTTCACAAAGTACCTGCTCCCAATGGTGATCCAGAAGGACCACTTGAAGCCTTAATATTTGATTCATATTACGATCAATATCGTGGAATTATCCCTTCAATTAGAATTGTTAACGGTACTGTTAAGAAGGGTGATAAAATCCAAATGATGGCGAATAATAAAGTTTTTGATGTTGTGGAAGTGGGAGTTTATACACCTGAAGAAAAGAAGAGAGATTTTCTTACAGTTGGAGATGTAGGATTTCTAACAGCCGCAATTAAAGACATTGAAGATGTTGCTGTCGGAGATACAATTACAACATTTGAAAATCCAGCAATTAAACCTTTACCAGGTTATCGTAAATTAAATCCAATGGTTTTCTGTGGTCTATTCCCAATTGACAACAGTAAATACGGAGAATTAAAAGAAGCTTTAGAAAAATTAAAACTAAATGATGCTGCCTTAACATTTGAACCAGAAACCTCTCAAGCATTAGGATTTGGTTTCCGTGTTGGTTTCTTAGGCTTATTACATATGGATATTATCCAAGAAAGAGTTGAAAGAGAATTCAATATTGATTTAATCGCTACAGCTCCTTCAGTAAATTATCATGTTAATCTAACAAATCAAACAATGATTAATGTAGAAAATCCTTCATTAATGCCTGAAGCAGTTTATATTAAAAATATTGAAGAACCATATGTTGAAGCAACAATAATGTTACCAAATACTTATGTTGGTACAGTTATGGAAATTTGCCAAAACAAACGCGGAATCTTTAAAAACATGGTTTATTTGGATGACTCACGTGTAACTTTAGTATATGAAATGCCATTATCAGAAATTGTATTTGATTTCTTTGATCGCTTAAAATCATCAACTAAAGGTTATGCATCTTTTGACTATCAATTCTTAAGTTATAAAGTATCTAAACTAGTAAAAATGGATATTTTATTAAATGGTGAAAAAGTCGATGCCTTAAGCACAATCGTTCATACTGATGTTGCTTATAATCGTGGTAAAGTAATAACTGAAAAATTAAAAGAGCTAATTCCTAGACAAATGTTTGAAGTTCCTGTTCAAGCTGCTGTAGGTGGTAAAATTATTGCTAGAAGTACCATTAAAGCAATGAGAAAAGACGTACTTGCTAAATGTTATGGTGGGGACGTTAGCCGTAAGAAAAAGCTTCTAAATAAACAAAAAGAAGGTAAAAAGAGAATGAAGTCTGTAGGAAGTGTAGAAATTCCTCAATCTGCATTTATGGCTGTATTAAATATTGATGAATAGGAGATAAAAATGGTAGAAGCATTATATGTCCATATACCATTCTGTAATAAAATTTGTACTTATTGCGACTTTTATAAAATGGTCGCAAAAGTACCTTATAAAACAGAATATATTAAACATCTGGTTGAAGAGATTAAATTAAAAGAACATATGTTTTCTGATCTTAAAACCATTTATATAGGTGGTGGAACACCATCAGCTCTACCATTAAATCTTATTGATTACTTTTTGTATCACCTAACAAAAAATATTGATTTAAATAAGGTTATTGAATTTACAATTGAAGCAAATCCTATTGATATAACTGATGATTTTGTTAAACTTGTAAAAAAATATGGTGTTAATAGAATCAGTTTAGGTGTTCAAAGTTTTGATAATGATAAACTTAAATTCTTAGGAAGAGAACACAATAGCGAAATTGCTGAAAATTCAGTAAAAACTATAAAAAGAAATGGTATAAATAATATCAATATAGATATAATTTATGCCACTCCTAATGATAGTTTTAAGCGTGTAAAACAAGACTTAAAAAAAGCTTTAAGTCTAAATGTAAATCATATATCAACATATTCTTTAATTCTTGAAGAAAAAACCCAATTATATCATAAATATCTAAAGGATGAATTCATTCCCTTTGATCAAGATATAGAATATAAAATATATTATAAAATTAAAAGATTCTTAAAGTTTCATGGATTTAATCACTATGAAACTAGTAACTTCGCAAAACCATCCTATGAAGGTATCCATAATCAAGTATATTGGACAAATGAAATATATTTAGGAATAGGAGCAGGAGCAAGCTACTATATTGATAATGTAAGATATACTAATATTATGAATATTAAGGAATATTTTGAAGGGGTAACTAATAAAGAGTTAAGATATGCTGAAAAAATAGAAATTACTAAAAAAGAAGCAATGCAAGAAGAAATGATATTAGGTTTAAGATTGATTAAGGGAATAGATATTAATCATTTCTATGAAAAATTTAATATAAGTATCTTTGAAGCATTTCCAATAATTAATAATTTGCTAAAAATGAAGCAACTAAAAATTACTAAAAACAATAGATTAATCATACCTTATAAATATTTATATCTTTCTAATGCTGTATTAAGAAATTTTATTTAAAGGGTGATTGATTTGAGTAGAAGAAGCATGACAATTATTTTAACTGTATATTTTATAGCTATAATATCGGCCTTCTTTCTAACAAAAAAGTATCAATTAACCTTAAATGAAAAAGATTTTGAATTTATGAACTTCTTAAATTTCTTTTTTAAGCATTTCTGGTATCTATTTGTAATTTGGATTGTTGGTTTTTCTAAAATAAGCAAAATATTTGTTTATTTCATTATTTACTTTAAAGGACTAACTATTGGGATTTTAATTAAAAACCTAATTAAACTGAAATTTACGCTATTAATGGCTATAATTACATTAGATTTTATAATGATTTTCCCATTATTGATAGTTCTTGCAAATGCCTCATTAAGTTTTTCAAAAATAAATAATCAAAGTCTCTATGTTACGAAAAAATATGAAAAATTAATATATATTACACTTTTAATAACACTTATATATAGCTTTTTATTAGAAATGGTTGGTGGTATTTATGGATAATTTTATTGCTGAATATCTTCATTATATCCGGGGCGAACTTAAATTAAGCAAAAATACTTGTCTGAGTTATCAGACAAATGTTAAAAGATATATTGACTATCTTGTGAAGTATAGAAACATTAAGGACCCCAAGGATATTACTGTTGATGATATTCGTGGGTTTTTATCTACTTTAAAGAGTAAAAACTATGAAAATAGTTCAATACACAGAATATTAACTGCAGTTAGATCGTTTCACCGTTTTTTATTTCTTGAAAAATATACAAACACCAATCCATCTAATTTAATAGATAGTCCTAAACTAGAAAAGAAATTACCGAAAATTTTGTCAATTAAAGAAGTAAATAGTTTAATTGACACAATTGATGTAAGTGATTATATAAATTATCGTGATAAAGCAATGATTGAACTTGCATATTCATGCGGTTTACGTGTTAGTGAATTAGTATCATTAAAACTTGAAGATTTACATCTTGATCTTGGTTTTATTAAAGTTTTGGGTAAAGGTCGAAAAGAAAGAATAATTCCAATTGGTCAATTAGCAATTGACGCAATTAATAATTATTTAAAATTATGTAGACCTATTCTATTAAAAAAACCTACAAATGCCCTTTTCTTAAATAAAAGAGGATTAGAACTTACAAGACAAACATTTAATGAAATACTAAAAAAACATATTGGACAAACCGATATATTAAAAAAGGTTTCACCCCATACATTAAGACATTCATTTGCTTCACACTTGTTACAAGAAGGAAGTGACTTAAGAATGATTCAAGAATTATTAGGTCATGAAAATATTGCAACAACGGAAATATATACCCATGTAAGTAATGAAAAATTAAAACAAGTATATATTGCAGCACACCCTCGTGCTAAAAAATAATTAATGTTTAGATTTAACATAATATGAAATGCTAATAAAATGAAGACCTAAACGTAATAAAAAACAAGAAAGGAGTATCTAATAATTTTATTAGAAAATTAATCATGAAATATAAAAGAATATTTGTAATTGTTGCCGATTCATTAGGAGTAGGAGAAGCAAAAGACGCCGCAAAATACGGTGATGAAGGTTCAAACACTTTAAAACATTTGAGTTACAGCAAAATTGATTTTTCAATTCCAAATTTACAAAGAATGGGGATTGGAAATATAACTGAAGTTTACAATACACCAAAAACAGATAACCCAATAGCATCTTTTGGAAGAATGGAAGAAATCAGTGCTGGTAAAGATACTTTAACTGGTCACTGGGAAATTATGGGCCTTGAAGTATTAACTCCATTCCCTGCATTTACTGATACAGGATTCCCACAAGAACTTATTAAGAAATTAGAAGAGGGTACAGGAAGAAAAGTAATTGGTAATATCTCAGCAAGCGGTACTGAAATCATTAAAGATTTAGGCGAAGAACATATGAAAACAGGAAGTATAATTGTTTATACTTCAGCCGACTCAGTTCTTCAAATTGCTGCTCATGAAGAAATCGTTCCAATTCCAGAGTTATATGATATTTGCGCCTATGCTAGAAAAATAACTTTAGAAAATAAGGATTGGATGGTTGGTCGAATTATAGCAAGGCCATTTGTTGGAAAAGACAAAGAAAGTTTTGTAAGAACTACTAATAGACATGACTATGCAGTTAAACCATCTGGAGAAACTACGCTTGTTAAGTTAAAGAAAGCTGGATATGATGTAATTGCTGTTGGTAAAATTAATGATATTTTTGATGGTGAAGGAATTACAGAAACTTATAAAACAAAAAGTAATGACAATGGTATGGATATAACAATGGAAATTACAAAAAAAGACTTTAAAGGTTTATGTTTTGTAAATCTAGTTGATTTTGATGCATTATACGGTCATCGTCGTGATGCACAAGGATATGCTAAATGTGTTGAAGATTTCGATAAGAAATTAGGAGAATTCTTACCTTTATTAAATGATGATGATTTATTAATGATTTGTGCTGATCATGGTAATGATCCAATTCATTCAGGAACTGATCATACAAGAGAAAATGTTCCAATAATCGTATATAATAAAAATTTAAAACCAATAAATCTTGGAGTAAGAAATACATACGCTGATATTGCGGCTACAGTTGCTGAGAACTTTGGAGTAGAAAAACCTATTATTGGTAAAAGTATTCTATAGGAGGATATTTTGCATAAAGAGTTTAGTTTTAAAACAAAGGATAATTTTCAGTTAGAGGGATTTGTTTGGGAGCATAACACAACAAAGAAAGCCACACTTGTAATATGTCATGGAATGGCTGAACATATTTTAAGATATGATGAATTTGCAAGTTTTTTAGCTTTACAAGGTTATGTTGTTGTAGGTTATGACCAAAGGGGACATGGTAGAACTCTAAAAAATCCTGAGGATATCGGATATATGTCTGATGATGACCATTTTATGCAACTTGTTAACGACTTAAGTGAAATAGTAAATTACTCAAAAAGTTTAAATGAAAAATTACCTATATTTATACTTGGACATTCTATGGGATCATTTGTACTAGAGCGTTTATTAACTTTAAATAAAGTACAAATTGATGGTGCAATTATTTCTGGAAGTAATTTAAATAAAGGTTTAAAATATTCATTTGGTAAAAAGATTATTAAGATGATTGTAAAAAAGAATGGAAGAAGATACAGAAGTAAATTTGTAAATTATTTAAGTATTGGTTCGTTTAATAAAAAATTTAAACCAGCTAATACAAATGTTGATTGGTTATCTTCTGACCCTAAAGTTTGTCAAGCATATGTAGATGATGAATTATGTGGAGCAATTTTCCCGGCATCATATTACATGGATTTAATAAATGGTTTTAAGGCAATCAATAATAACCTTAATAATATTTCTAAAAGTCTTCCAATTTTAATCTTCTCTGGTGAAGATGATCCAGTAGGTTTATTTGGAAAAGGAATAAAAAAATTATATGATAGACTTTTAAATATAGGCGTTAAAGATTTAACATTCACCCTATACCCTAATGGTCGTCATGAAATGTTAAATGAAGTAAACAAAATAACTGTTTATAATGATGTTTTAGAATGGTTAAATAGTAGAATCAATAAATAGCTTATCTAATAAGCTATTTATTTTTGATACATAGTGTCGAATATTGTAAAAAGATAAAAAAGATTGCAAAACAACATTAAATATAGTCAAATATAGTAAAATATATAATTTATTTGCAATTTTGCACTCTCGTTTTTTTGATAGGAAGAGAGGCCATTAATATTATATATAAAATATAATTCATTTTTGTAAAACTTCTAATAATGTATTATTTTTTTATATAAAAGACTTAGCAATACATTTTGTATTTTAAGGCTGAAATTTTATTTATAATCGTTTTTTATATATTATTCTAATAAGTAGTAGCAACTATTATATAAACGATTATAGAAGAAATTTATATAAAACATTTATTTGAAATATATTTATAAAATATAAAAAAATATCTTTAGAAAATCAATTTACAAAACATATTAAGTTAATTGTATTAAGCAATTGATAAAATTTTAGTTTGTATAATACTACAATCAAATAATTAAACTTACTAAATTTAATTACTGTATAGTAGGTTTTATTATTTTTATATAGTTAATTATATAATTAAAGATTTTATTTACATGATCAATTAAAATGTATAAATTACAGACCTTCTGTGAAATGATTATTTTTTTTAATACGATTAATTATCAATTATCTTTTTATTGGAGCTCTATAATTTAGGCTTCAAATAAGTATTTTAAAAAATAAAATATCTAATATACCAAATGAAGATTGGGCCCGTATCAGAAGATTATTTTTCAAATGATGAATATTTACCTATTAATCATTTATATTAATCTATATAAATTTTTAATGTAGCTTATGTGAGAACATTAATTTTTAAACTTAATATATTTATGCATATCCAATTTATAAAGTTCTTAAATATTATTAAATAATATAACTCAGTATTGTATATATTTAAAACCTTGTGTAGAAAGATTAATTATATAATCGTCGGTAATTAGTTATTTGATTTATATTAGAATCATTATAGGAATTTAATTATTAAAATAGTATTTTATATGTTATAAATAGTTTTTCACATTATCAACATTATTTTTAATTAAAATGATATTACCTTTATTATTTCTACTTTACATAATATACATTATAGGAAGTTGTTTGAGTATATAATTGTGTATATTTGTAAGACTGTTAACTCTATTTAAAAGGTTTTTGTAATAAAAAATGACCGTATCGCTACGGTCTTTTACTTTACAATTTACATACTTTTTATTTTGATCCACTTCGCTGAACGCCCTTTTCCAAGCGGTTTAATATACTTCTCTGTTCTTAATTTAGATAAAGTTCTATTAATCGTTGATTCACTGATATATGGATGAACCAATCTAATTTCATCTTTTGTAAATATCTCAGGAAGTTTAGATATTGTATTTTCAATATTATTTGATTTATTGATGTTTGAATCAAATTCATACTCTTTAATAATATCGTTTGTTTTTTGGTATGATGTGTTAATTAACCTTACCATAAATCTGATAAAACTTAATGTTTGTGCATAGCCTTCTTTCCAATAATGGCTTGCATTTTTTAATTCATTTCCAAATTCTTCATAATTCTTATAGATCATTTCAAATAAACTAACATATCTAAATGAATAAACTTCAGCCTTTAAAAGTAACAAATAAAGTAACAAAAAAGATGCTTCTTCATTTTTTATTACAAAGGGTTTAAGATTATAGATATCAATGAAATAATGCAAATAAAGGACAATTGGATCAAATTCATTCTTTTGAATTACTTTAGATACTTCAGTATTTATTTCATCAATTATTAATCTTTTACTTCTCATGCTTTGGCTTTTTAGAATAGCTCTTTTATCAATTTCATCATAATCATATTTTATGGTTTGATTTTGATGAATATAGTTTACCATGTTAAGTAAATCATTACTTTGAGTACCTATTGAATTATGATTCAAATG
>JAEYQM010000025.1 GCA_023410025.1 Bacillota bacterium | reverse complement strand
TGCATGATATTTAAAATAACATTTCATATCTTTATAATTAAATCCATATTTGCTAATTGCATATAAATTAGTTTTATCCCAAACTAATTTATGGATTTCATTTGGTATATGTTGGAGATCCGAATGAGCCTTATGTTCTAGTCTATGCATACGAAATTTCATTTTGTCCGTGAATTCTTCTTCATAGTATAATACAATATTATATTCTTCTGTATTTAATAAATTAAAATATTTATTTTCAAATTCTAATGAATTATTATTAAATACATTGGGAATATATCCATACTCTTTTAAAGTATTATAATAAAAATCACTAATATCACTAACTGCTTCATTGCAAATTCTTGATAGTTCTTTTTGTTCTTCAGTTGTATTACAACCAACTGTTTTATAATGAATTAGTTTCCCATTAGGCTTTAATACCCTATATATTTCTTTATAAACAGCCTCTGGATTATCAACTAAATGAATCATTGCATTTTCAATAACAATATCAATACTTTCATCTTCTAATAATAAATTATAAGCATTCATCTTACATAGAATTAAATTATCTAAATTACCTTTACTTCTTTTATTTGTATAGAAGAGCATTTCCTTACTGATATCAATTCCTATTGTTTTAACCCCTGCATTTGCAAGAGGGATACATGCTGAACCTAAACCACAACCCAAATCTAAAACGACAATTTCTTTTGAAAATCTATTAGCAATATCCTCTCCACATGCTCCATATATTCCGTATAAATCTTCACCATAATAAATTATTGCTGGATCAAAATCTAAATTTATTTCATCATAACCAATATATTTATTATCTTCATCTAAATTAATATTATCTTCATTAGTAAAAAACATAACACCATTAATAATTTTAATTTCATAATTACATTTTATACATTTATTATTATAGATACTATTATTACATTTAGGACATTTAAACATTTTGCTTCACCTCTTCAATATTTTTTTTGCTCTTAATATAAAGTGCTATACATATAGCAATATCAATACAAAATATAAATTGTAATATAGAAAATATTATAAACTGATAAATATCAATCTTTTTAGCCCCATAACATTTCTTAGCGACAAGTAAACCAATTAGACCTGTAAGAAACATTGTTAATATATTAAAAAATCCAAAAATAAAAAATATATTTAAACCTACTAAAAAAGCTATTGGAAACATAGGTATAACAATAAATGATAATGATGAAAGAATTCCAACTATGGAGAAGAAAAAATATGCTGGTATATGTACTATTTTAAATATCATATTCATTCTTGCATATTCGTTGGCATCACCATTATCATTAATATACAAGATTACTCCTAAGATAGTAGTAACAATTGTAATAAAAATTAGTGCAATAACTATTATAATTGGACTAATCAAACTATTAGTAATAAATATTTTACTTAAAGTTTCATTAACTAAACAAACTAGAAGAAAAATAATATAATATGGCAATATTAAAGCCGGAACAAATAAAATTCTTTTTTTCATAAATAATCCCTCAATTTAAAAATTATATATATAAAAATAATTTTGAATAAAATAATCAGCATTATTATTTTTTAAGTTTTTTAATTCATTATTATAATATGGCATTAGTTGTTGAGCATGATCTAAGTCAATCCATTTAACTTCTCGAATCTCTTCTTTATCATAATCACTCATATTTTTGTTAATTAGATGGGCATTAATGGTAATAAACATAGCTTGTTCATTGGATTCTCTAAAAAATCTTTCATTAATACAAGCAATACTATCTAAACAAGCATTTAGTCCTGTTTCTTCTCTTACTTCCCTTATTAATGCTTCTTCAAGGGTTTCACCATCTTCAACTTTACCTCCAGGTAAGCTCCAATAATCTTCTTTACTAATGTTTCTAACAACTAATACTTTATCTTCTTCATTAAATATTAGTGCATAAACAACGATAACTCTCTTCAAGACCTAATCTCCTTTATATTTAGATATATTTTTATAAAAATCTTTAAAATTCTTCTATTAATTATTGATAAATAATCTAGATAACATTGCTTAATGTCCATTTTAGAGCCATAATTCTATTAATACAAACTGAACTATTAATGTCTTTAATTTTAAAAATCCATCTTTACTTCCAGCCGTTACTAAATCATTATATGTAAAGATACCTTCATCATTTAATTGTTTTTGAGGTTTTTTATAAGTTTTTTATTAAATTCTAAACAAGCAATCAAAATTCTTAAATATATACCATAAGTATATCATAAATAAATATTTTTAAATAAAAAAAATTAAAATTATAAATAAAAAACTATTTTTAGACTTAACTCTAAAAATAGTTTTATTTTTTATAGGCATTCTTTAATATAATATCTATCTAGTTCTTTTTGATTGTTGATAATAACAATTTTGTTTTCATATGTCTTTTTTATATTTTCATAATTTAATCTTTTCTTTTTATCTCTACCCTTATATAGTATCCACCAAATAAATTCAAGATCAACTTTTTCAATACAACCATCAGTAATTGATTCTCTTGTTTTATTTTTATATTTTCTTTTTCTTATCAGAGCTCTTTTAAGACATAAAAAACGATTAAATTGCATTAGTATTATTAAATCAGATTCTTCTAATCTTCTTTTATATGAAAGTTTTGAATAGTTACCATCAATTACCCAATTATCATTACTATTTAAATATTCCTCAACAATCCTTTTTTCATCTTCAAAGTCTCTTTCTACCCAATTAGGTAACCAGTGTACTGTATCTAAGAATAAGGGTTTAAGATTATATTTTTTTCCTAATTTACTAGCAAGTGTTGATTTACCGCTTCCAGAGTAACCTATAATCATTATTTTCATTTATTTTAAATCTTGTTCCTTAAAAAGATAAACACCTAAAAAAGTTATTAATCCACCAAATATTAAATATGATAATATACCCTCAATAAACATTTTTGTGGTCATGTTTATTCCATAAACAAATAATGTGTTTGTAAATGTTGGAATAAAGTATGCAATATTTTTAAAATCATCAGTAAGGGATACTTGTAAGACAGTTGTAATTATACTAAAAACAATACAAACTAAAATAGTAAATAAAATAGTTGCTGTTTGTGATTTAGTAACTAAAGCGAAAAATGTTGAAACGGAAGCAATAAATATAAATGTAAGTGTACCTGTAAGTACAAAATAGACAATTGCAAGTGTTTCTTTACTATCTAATTTAACTCCATAGTCAAAAAATAATAGAGTAAATAAAGTTGTACATAATGTGTAAATAGATATTAAAACTGTGTTAAAAATTGTTGAGGTAATTAAATGAGAAAAATATATTTTAACTCTGTCATTACCAGCAATTATTTTATTTCTTAATGTTCCATTACTTAAATCCATTCCAACGAAGATTGCTGAAAATATAACTAAAACTAAGCCAAAATTATTGGAAATTGAATATGATCCACCAATAATTGTTTTTCCAACAAATATATTGCCCAATGGATTTTCTTCTAATCCTGGTAATGAATTTATTCCTAAATACATTAAACTAGTTAACAAAGGTAAAACAACAGCTATAATTAATATTATAAGGGTAAGTTTACTTTTCTTAATTCTAAAAAAATCTGCTTTAAGTAATTTAATCATATTGTCCCCCTCATTAGTAAATTAAGATAGTAATTTTCAATATTATCTTCTTTAAAATATAAAGATTCAATTTGAATATCTTTTGTTACTAAGAATTTTATTAAATCATTAATATTTATATTATCATAAATATTAATATTATTATTTTCAGTAGTAACTTCTTTTAGATCTAATTCTTTAGTCAATATTTCTGATAATCCGATAAAATCTAATGCTTTAACAATAATTCTTTTTCTTGATTTTCTATGTAAATCTTCAATCGTAATTTCTTCTAATAATTTACCATGAGATATAAATCCTATTTTATTACACATTTTATCTAGTTCAGATAATATATGACTAGAAATTAAAAAAGTAACTCCTTCTTTATTTAGTTTTTTAATAGTTTCTCTTATCTCAACAAATCCTTGAGGGTCTAAACCATTCATTGGTTCATCAAGCATAATAAATTTAGGACTAGAAATTAAGGTAACAGCAAGTCCAAGTCTTTGACGCATTCCTAAAGAGAAATTCTTGACTTTCTTGTCTTTAATTTGTTCATAATCTAATCCTACTTTTTTAATTAATTCGATTAATTCTTCATCAGTCTTTTTAGTATTTGTAATAAAGCATTGATATTTTAAATTATCTAATGCATTCATTCCTTTGTTAATTGATACTAATTCAACAATAGCTCCCATCTTCTTTTTTACTTCATTGATTTTTTTATCATTATTTTTTACATCAAATAAAGTAAAATTACCACTACTTGGATTTATAAGACCAGAAATCATACGTAATATAGTAGTTTTACCGGCTCCATTTTCACCTACAAATCCGTAGATATCACCTTCTTCAATATGCATGTTAACTTTATTAACAGCATATTTATTATTATATTTTTTTGATAAATTAAAAGTTTTTAAAACTGTCATCTTATCCTCCTTAACGCTACTTTATTATATCACATTTTACATAATTTAGCATTAAAAATCAAAAACCCATTTTTTTTAAATGGGTTTAATTTTTTAACTTTATAATTTAATGGTGATGGTGATGATGTTCTTTGCTTTGTGCTAATTCAGTAATATCACAAGTTTCACAATCACAACATTCTTCATAATTTTCAAATTCAATTACACTATGAGTAATATTATGTTCAGCTAATTCTTCTCTTATTTTTTTCTTAATTTGTACATAATCCCCTTCAGCAACAGCATGGAAAGTAATAAAATTATTTACACCATCAATACTCCAAATATGAATATGGTGAATTTCTTTTACTTCTTCAATTTCTAATATATGATGTTTTATTTCTTCTATATCAATTCCTTCAGGTTTTTTCTCTAAGAATAAATCTAGTACTTCTTTAAGATTTTTAAGTGAATGTACCATTATAAATAAAGCAACCCCAATTGATAGAATTGGATCTAATATATAGAAATCTGTAAATCTCATGACAACAGCACCGATTAATACAACTAACCACCCTAACACATCTTCTAACATATGTAGGTTAACTGCTTTTTGATTTATAGAATCGCCAACTCTAGTAACATAAGCAGCAAGGAAATTAATGATTACCCCAAAAACAGCAAATATAATCATACCATTATAATTTATAGTAACTGGATTTATAATTCTATTAACAGCACCTACAATTACTAAAATAGAACCTACTAATAGGATTAGGGTAGTAATTAATCCCCCTAATACTGAAAATCGTAAATATCCATTTGTATATTTATCATCAGGTTTTTTCTTGCTTTTTAACTCTAAAAAGTAAGAAACCCCAATACTAGCTGCATCCCCTAAATCATGGATGGAATCAGAAATGATGGCTACACTTCCTGTCAATATACCACCAAAAAACTCTAAGATAGCAAATAGTAAATTTAGTAAAAATGCTATTAATATATTTTTTCTTGTTTTCATAATAACTCTTCCTTAATTTTTATGTTTTATGTGTTCACGTGTTAATTGAACAATTATCTTTACATGTTCGTCATCTAATAAATAGTATACAACTTTGCCTTGACGTCTAGACTTTAATACTCCAAAATCTTTTAACTTGCTTAATTGATGGGATATACTTGATTTACTCATATTTAGTATATTCGCAATATCACAAACACATAACTCATTATTAAGTAGTGCTAGAATGATTTTGCATCTTGTAGGATCTCCTATTATTTTAAAGAAATTAGACATATTTAATATTTCTTTATCACTAGGCATTTCATTAATTGCCTTTTCAACTAAATCATGATGAATAATACTACAATCAGTTAAACTTTCTTCTCTTGGCATAAATACCCCCATATCAATTGAATAACTATTCAACTATATATATTATAGTTGAATAGTTATTCAATTGTCAATATAAATATCTAGAAAAACGCTTTATAAAAACTCTTAAGAATTATGAATTATTAAATTCAATATTCCTAAGAGTTTATTTATTATTTATCTATTAATTTTGAAAAATACATTTCTTCATCATCAATATAATTTAATTTCTTATATAGTGATTGAGCTTTTAAATTATCTTTACCTGTAAGCAGTTCAAATTTTTGAACAACATAATTATTTAATGCATAGTTTTCAGAGAACTTAATAAGTTTTGTAGCTATACCTTGATTTCTATACTCTTCTTCTACATATAACTCAGAAATCTCACAAATTACATCTTCATAACAAAAAGACTTTTTAATTTGCATAGATAAAAAAGCAATGACTTTATTATTTACTTCATATACAAAAACAAGTTCTTGTTTATTAATTTTTAGCGATTCTTTTATTTCATCAATACTAATATTACTTATACCATTAAATCGATCATTTAATTTTTTTAAATCTAAAGCATCAATTTCATTTGCAAATCTTATCATTATTCACCACCTAAATAAGTTAAATATTTATTTTTTTAAAATTTTTAATACTTTCATATTGGTGAAGTGGGCATAACCAATATATGTCAATGTATTATCTGAATTATATCTAAATACAATTCTAGGAGAACGAGAAACCATTCCCACCATACCAAAGAATGATTTATCATTTACCATAACTATGTAAGTTTCATTATTATCTACAATTACTTGATCAAATCTTAAATATCCATAAATATCATATATCTGTTTTAAAATCTGATTATTTGTTTTTAAAATTTCCATTTCAAGAGTTCTATCATGTAATTTTAAAATATCACCGTCTATTTCAATAATTGATTCTTTATTATCTTCATGATATTTATCTAATCTTTCCATTACTTCATCTTTTGATAAGAATTTCAAATTAATTAAATCAAATCCAATAATATCATTAAAACTAAAATCATTACGATTTCTTATAATTATTATACCTGGACAATAATATTCTTTATTACGTTTATACATATAGTTAGTTGTAGTTGTAGTATTTTCATATACTATTTCAAACTGTTTATTGATAATTAAATCATGAACTATTTTATCATCTGAATATATTAAATCGGCACTAGATATGAAAATAAAATCATCTTCCAAAACAATCTTACTATAACTTTTATTTTCAACTTCTAATTTCTTTTCAAATTCATCGTTATAAAAGCTTAGTTTTTCTTCATTCACAATTATAAGTTGACTTGTTTTACTAAAATATAAAGATCTATAACTAGTTGTTTTATCAAATACAATATTAAATTTTAGATCAGGAATACTAATGTAAATTATTGCTCTTATTGTTTCATCATTTTTTTTACTATATTTATAATCGATTTGAAAATAAATTCTGTCATTAACACCGTCCTGATTAATCATTTGGTTATCAACTAATTTGTAGTTTTTGTTTATTGATTTTAATTCCTTTTCAATTATTTCTTTAAATAGATAATATGAATGATTATCTGAATAGCAAGCAGATGAAACAAAAGTATAACCAGATTTCTCTGTTGTTCTTAACGGAGAGTTTGCGGACACAAAAAATCGGCAGAGAACTTGTTTTCTCTGCCGATTTGTGGTATAATGAAGCTAACGAGAAGCCTCTCCCTTTGGGAGAGGTGGCGGCGAAGCCGACGGAGAGGGTAAGATTATGGAATGAAACGCCCTCTCACCCGCTATCGCGGGAGCTCTCCCCAAGGGAGAGCCTTAAGACGCGCACCACTTTAGGGGGTATGGGCTTTGCCCTGTGCCTTTGTAATACAAAGGCGAAACTGGCGATAAACAGAACGATAAATAAGAATTTACAGGGGGGATAAATATGGGCAATGCTATATTAGTCTGCGGTTTGAATGGAGCAGGAAAAAGCACACTCGCAAAAGCTCTTGCCGAAAAATTAAATATCCAATTCATTGATATTGAAGATATATACTTTTCTAAACAAGACAACCCTAATTATCCTTATGAAAATCCTCGTCCCTATGGGGAAGTTGTATCCTTGCTTACCAACATTGTAAACAGTGAAGGTGACTTCGTTTTGGCATCAGTAGCAGGTAGTTTTGGAAATGAATTTATTTCTCATTTGAAGTGTGTAATCTCCATTGAAGTCCCAAGAGAGATACGATTGAAACGAGTATATGACAGGTCATACATACTTTTCGGCGAAAAGAGTTGTAAAGGCGGAGAATTTTTCGAGCAAATCATGTCCTTCCATAATTTTTGTGCATCAAGAGATGAAAACTTGGTTAACGATTGGCTGTCAACTATATGTTGTCCGATTATTAGAGTAGATGGAACGTTACCGATATGTGACAATGTAAATCTAATTGCTGAAAAGTTATAAAACCAATTCCAATTTATCTAACAGAACAAGAAAACCCCAACAGACCATGAAAAATCTGTTGGGGTTAATTATTTGTTTTCTGCGGAGCAAATCTGTAATATTGTAATTTCTCCGCTAAGAACATCACGCTTTCTTCGATTGTTATTTTTTTAAATTCTTCATACTTTTTTTCACTTACATTACATCCACTAATAAAAAGCATCATTAAAATAATTATCAAAATTAATTTTTTCATATATTCACCCATTATTATATACTATAAAAAATATTAAGCTAATTCCATTGAAAGAAACTCCGTTTTCTTATGAACAAATCTTAATTCTATAAAATCATATCCGATTGATTTAGCTTCTTCCCAATTTAATTTACCATAGGTAAGAATGACATTTCCTTCCCTATCAAATTCATAATCATCTTTTTCTTCTTCATAATCAATTCCATAATATAAGATAATTTCAATTTTACCTTTTCTAAATTGAAATGGTTTTAACTCCCTTTTAATATTCTCTTCACTATTCTCAATACAAAACATAGCTTCATATCCATGAATCATTCCATCATAAATAGTAAATTCTTCTTTTGTTATAGGATCAACTGCTTTTACTAAACAAGGATATTGACTATCAACTATATAGGGACGTTTCTTTAAATAATATATATCTCCATAATAATATATTTCTAATTCCGTATTTCCTGTAGATGATTGTAGTATTCCAATAGTTTTATCTTTCTTTTCTTTTTTGATAATAATATTATTTTTTAAATATAAAGGAATCATTATTAACCTCCAACATTATTACTTAATTATAACAAATCTTTAGTATCCATGCAATATAAACTACAAAAAATTCAATACATAAATATGTATGGATTCATTTTGATTATTTATTAAATATTTTTTCCGTTATACACAATACCTATCATCAAATGTAACACTTGTAATAGATAATAAAGATATTTCATATATTTCTTCTTGGCATAAGTTGTAACCATATAAAAACATTATTCAAATTTATTTTAACTAATGCAATACTTATTTAATTTTTAATTGAATTAAGGACGGTATACCATGATATTAGATCTATATTAGGTAGGTCTATATTTTCTTATATTTTATTTATTTCTCACATACTAAATAAATTATAATTAACGAAGTTTTATTCTAATAACTTTTTAATAAAATTTAAATTAAATATTATTTTTTGGTAATCTTTGTACTTTTAATTATTAATGATAATCCTAATACAATTTTTAAAGAAAATCTTCAAAAGTTTTATTAAATGAAATTAATATTATAAAATCATATTAAATTGATTTAGCATTTTTACGATACAATATAACCTTTTAAATAATATGGTATCTTTTTTTTTAACATAATCAATAATTTTATATCAATTATAAATATTAATTGTTTTACACTTAATAAAAAAATATTAAAAAACCATTAAGGTATAAACCCTAATGGCTTAAATTACATTTCCCAAAACATATCACTATTAAAAGTATATAACGTTTTATCATTATATAAATTAATATACTCCAAAGGAATTAACTGGATATCATTTTTATCATATCCTTCTTTAAAGACATTACATCTATTAAACCTAAAGGTATTTTTAGTCATATAATTTATATAATATACTTTATCAATTTTCCCACCATTATATGAGGCATCTTTATTAAAATATATATTTTCTTCGTTAATCAATTTTTCTCTTAATTGTTTTAAAGATATACATTCATTATTTTCATCAAGTAAATACGTTCTAAATGATGGATCTAGCATTATTCTTTTTCCTGATGGTAGTTCACAATCTACAACAACATGACAATCTTGGAATGGTTCTTCATATGGCATGCAGGTAATATGTCTTGCCTTAATTTTGTTTAATCGTAGTAATGATGATAATAAAATTGCTAGACCCCTACAATTAGCCTTACCATCATTATTCTCACAAAATTCTATAAGTCCTTGAATAGTAACATTATTCTTTAAAGGAACTAAACCATTATGTTTAAAATTGTCGCATACAAAATTAAATATAGAAAAAGCTAAATCATCGCTATTGCTTTCATACATATTTATGTATGAATTATAGTTATATTTCTCTAAAATAGGTGGGACCAATCCCCCTAAAATAAATTCTCCATGTGGAAGAGATGCACATCTTGAGTCATATTTACTATAATCTTTTAATACCTCTAGTCTTGTTTTATCTGATTTTGGAACATAAAGATGTGGTGGTCTATAAATAAATTCCCCATCTTCAGGCACATCAGAAACCTTTATATATTCAATATCAAACCTATTTCCAAATTGTGTATAATAACCCTTTATCTTATTATCCTCAAAATAAAGATGGTAAACAACTCTATAATACTCATCATTAAATTCAAAACATAAATTATCTTTATCTAAATATATACAATTAGGAACACAATTTAAATTACCATATTCAATAAAACTTACTTTAACCTTTAAACTTTCATCATCAAAAATATTAATTATTTCAGTTTTGTTGTTGTTTTCCCATTTACCAATTAATCTTTTATCCATTTAACACTCCTATATTTAAATATTTTAGTTATTTGTTAGATATTTTTGCCATGTTGTAGAATAGCGGTCATCAAAGGAAATACTAGTAATTGAAGATAAAGGTATTTGATATAATTCTTCTTCCCATTTACCGAATGAATCAAAATGTTTGAAATAAACATTATCTTTGGTTACTCTAATAATTTCACCAATATAATACATATCATCATATTCATTTTGTATTATACAGTATTTATTTAATTTTTTTATTGAATTAATTACTGTTTCCCAGGAACATAGATCTATATTAGGTGCATTTAAATTAGCTAATAATTTATTTATTTCATTAATTTTAGAACAAGCACTCCTATTAATATCAATAAAATCCAAATCAGATATATTTCTAATTTCAAATCCATTAATAATAAAGTCCTCTTCATTTGCAACATAGAATAAATTATTACTACTACCAAGAATATAGTAATTAAAATTATTTTCACTAAATTCAAAATTACACTTACAAAGTGTATATGTGCCTTCTACAATCTTTAAAAAGGATCTTTTTTCTTCTTTTTTCATCTTTTATACCTCAATCCTTAATTACTATATCT
>JAEYQM010000021.1 GCA_023410025.1 Bacillota bacterium | reverse complement strand
AAAAAAGATTTATAGTAGTATTGACTTAATTTCTTAAATATGATATTCTTAATTTGTAAATACAGCTAAATTATAAAAAATCTGATTATTATTATTTGTTAATAATCATTTAAAAATAATAATTTTAAATTTTTACTCTTTTGATAAGTATTTGAAAGGAGAGATAGGAATGAAAAAGTATTAAATAAAGATTAAAAAGGAGTATGGTTTGTTAATAACATTAGTTTATGTTATAACATAATAATAAAAAGGTTTTTAATTTTTTATTTTATTAATTTTCATTATTAAAAGATTAGTATTTTTTTAATTAAATAAACTTTCAATTGATCTTGTTTATATAAAAAAGTAAAAGTTAAATATATACTGATTTTTAAAAAAAATTTTTTAAAATACTCAGAAAAAATAATAAAAGTAATACATTTAAATTAATGCTTAGTCATAGTATATAATGAAATAAATAATTAAATATAGGACGAGGTTATTTTTTTGATTCTAATAGTTTATTTTTATTGAAATTTTTATTATGTTACACACAATTGCATAATTAATAACACCTACAAACAGTTACATTTTTGTGATAATAATATTTTAATTGAAAATTAACTTTGATGAAATTATTTTTTGGAATCTGATAAAGATTTTATATACCAATATTTTAAATAAATAATATTGGTTAATAATTATATTAATATTAAAGGGGGAATAAAAATTGAAAAAATTATTCACATTAATTATTTTATTTCTGGCAATGATTTTATTATCTGGTTATATTAAACATGTTAATAGTGCTAAAGGAGACCTTCCAGAAGATGTAGTTGATAATAAAGAATTAATTGATAATAATGAATTAAGTGATGGTAATGAAGAAATACAATTGGTATACAATGATAAATTATTACTAGAAATTAAGCAAGCTTACCTTAATAAATATTATAATGATCAAGAAACTGACAAAGATGTAGAAATGTATGTTGAAGAGTACTTTGGTATTTATAATAATTGTGTAGTGGCAATGATAGCATTTCACTCTACAAATCATTTCCAAATTATGTGGCAGGAAACAATAGCTGGAGAAACAATATACTATAATAATAATAATTATATTATAGTATATAAAGGAAATGAGTTTTATAAGCTAAGTGAAGCATTTGAAAAAGGGTTATTAAATGTTGAAGATATTGAAATAATAGCATATATGCATAATGAAAGAGAATTTATAAGTGGTACAAATAAAAGATAGTTTATATAGTAATTTTTAATTTTATTTATTAATAAACTGATAATTGCTTTATATATAACTTTGTAACATAATTTTGTAATAGAATAATAAGGTAACCTTAGTATATATAACAGATTTAATTAATTTGTTATTTGCAGTTGGTTATCTTTTTTATTATGTTTAATATTACAATAAATAGTAAAATAACTTTACAAAAAAATACTATTCAAATATTAGAAAAAGATCCAAAAATTAATAATAATTATTCTATAATAGAAAAAATAGAAAACAATGAAACATTAGGTGAAGCAAGTATTTATTTAAATCAAAATAGTTTTCTAGCTTATTTTGATAATACGGTTTATAATAATATTTATTATATATTAGTAAATATTGACATTACTTATTCATCAATTATTTTAAATATTGATTACTTAGAATCTTTATATACGACTGATAATAACGATGATTTTAAAAGATCATTCTCATTTGATATAAATGATAATTTAATTCCTATTTCTAATAAAAATAAAGGCATTTATGATGTAGAAATAAATTTTCCTATACCAACAGAAGTAAATGTTTATATTTTTTAAAAAATGGATAAAAGATTAGTACATTGTATTATGGAAAAATAATATATTCAGATCTACAAAAAATAAGTTTAGATACTAATAATAGTCAAAAATATATTGGGTATTTTGGATTTGATAAAAAACTAAGTCTAAACTTTGAAATTAATAATAAACGAAGCACAATTAAGTTTTTACATTAATTGCAAATCCAAATTTTGCTGATAAGTCTTTATTAGCTAGTGAAATTAACATAGATCGCGGTATACCAGAAGATTATAATATTACAGTTGGGTTTACAAGAAATATATATCTTGGTTATGATGCTTCGTCAAATTCAAGATTAAAATATAATTGGTATTGTTCAAATGATAGTATAGCAACTCTTATTATATATGAAGCAGTAACTGCAAAATCTCCTGGTGTTGTAGTAATAACTGGAGTTTATAAATATAACCCTAGATTTACCTCAACAATAATGATTGAGGTATTAAGAAATTAATTTTTTTGTAATAACATTTAAATTCAAAATAATTATAATTATATATGATAATTAGATAAATACATTGTTTAATTGTAACATAACAATATATGATAATTAGATAAATACATAGTATTGACATAGTAAATAATTTAATGATATAATCAATCATGTAATCTGAGTATTAAGTTGTGTATCGTATTACATCATACATCAAATTTTACTATTGCATAGTATATATTGAAGAGGAAAATATGAAAAAAAATATTTATATTTATAACATTCTTTTTTATAATATTTTTTTGCGCAGGGTGTGAGTCAGAAGATCATTTAGTTAGTCAAGACCTTATAAGATACAGAATAAATGAATTATATTCTGAAGGTATATATTATCATTTTCATGATTCAAAGAGAAATTCATATTTTTATATATATATTGCTGTTGTTGAAGAAAGATATGTTGATCTAGTTAAAACCAAGTATGAATCAAATTTTTTAGTAGGGCAAGAAATATATGTGTTAATTGAAGAAAGCATTATTGATACCATTTTAGAATTTGATACGTTTTTGAGTTATAATATACAATCAAGTATTGCATATGTAAGAGATAAATGGGGAAAAAATATACCGTTTGTGCACTCAAATTTAACTTATAGAATAATTGATGGTGAAATTTGGTATACATTACCAATAAAAGATGGAAAAGTTAAATATTCAGATGAAAGGTTTGTTTGGAAGCCACGTTATAGTAAAAATGATATTTCAATTGAAGAATTTAATAAGAATTTTATTAGAAATCATAAATTGGGTGACTTGATTCAACTTGGTGATTAATTATATATGCAGTTGTATAGTATAGATTAAAATATAGTTTAAGTAATTTCTATGATATTTTCAACGTAGACAATAAATAAAAATAAACAAAGTGGTTAAGGCGTGGTGTTTTCCTCTTAGCTACATGTATAAAGTTTATTTTATAAGTCTATATTGTTGGTTGTAAATAGTATAATAAGTTTATAGAAAAAAGGCAACTTCATTTTTATATTTTTTACAAGTAAAGTCTCATATGTATTGTAACATAACAATTGAAAAATAAAAAGTTTCAAATAATCTATTGCAAAAAAAATCATTTATGATATAATAAAATAAAATTTGATATTATTTATAAAAATTAATATATCATGAAAACGATTTAACTTATTTTAAAATATGTTCTTTTTAAGATAAGTGCTGAAAAACTATTTTTAATAGATTCCATAAGTATACTCATTATAAGCTTTATATAAGTCTATCGGCAATGTTTTCTCGAAAATGTCTTTTATATACTGTTTGGTTTGATTTGAATGCTTTTATTATACATAATAATATCTTTATCTTGATTCTCTACTGTATAATTAAGCATCTTTTAAAAAAAATATATTAAGATAACCTTAAAGATGTTTTATCGATATTCATTTAAGTTTTATAAAGGATATCTTTAATTCACATGTAATCAGTTTATAGTTGATAAATTAAATACATTTTCATTTATATAATGACATGATTTAATTACTTCTTTAATGTACCCTAGTTTCTTACATAGTGTTTCAAATGCAAACTTTCCATACTAATTAACACTTTACAGTTTTATATTTTATATTCAATTGATTATAACATTTTGTTTGTTTCAAATCCTAATCCTACAATTTCAAAAAACATATTGTCATTGTTATCAACAGCACTCATGATACATACTTATGATGGCATATTCCCCTATAAGCACTGCTAGAGCGCTTCTTTGATATTTTTGGCATATTTCCAGGCTTAGTATCTTTTAAATTGATTGGAACAAATATTCAATCTATTTGTATAATAACAGATAATACAATTAATTTTTTTACTGCTGCAATAGATTTATATGGTTTGTAACGACATGTAAATGCTGTAGATTGGGTTACATTAATAGTTGTAGCTTCATCTTTTAGTGTATAACCTTTAATTAAACAGTCAATATACTTTATCCATGTCGCGTAAAACTGTTTTGATCTGTAAACGATTGAATTGGTTGTATAAGAGAAACTTTTATTACAATCCATACACATATATTTTTGCCTTTTTGCTTTGGTCTTTCCATTCTTTACAGAGTGAGTAAATCCGCAATGTGGACAACTCATAGTCTTACGTTCTCTATTGATAATTTTATGATTTGAATCCTTACCAGCAATTAAATACCATTATTAGTGATGTTAATTCGTGATAAATCAAATAAAGTTAAACCTAATAATTTAATATCTAACTATATAGAAAAATATGATATATGTGGTAAAGCAACAATTACACAAAAAGAATTGCATAAGTTTCAAGGTGTTTTTTTTATTATTATCCCGGACAATTATGAAAGTATTCAAATGTCTCCACTTGTTCCTTTAGCTACCTGTTCTTCAATCACAAAGTTAAGTCAGGATACAAGAATGAGCACTATTCGTAATTCAGAAATAGTTAGTGATTCTACAACGGCAATGGCACTAGAGGCATCTCTAAGAAGGAAAAAATTTATGTACGAAAAAGAGAAAATGTATTCAGTAGTTGATCTTTTCACATTTCATCGCATACTACGACTTCAAAAGTTTGATAAAAGGAAAGGTTTCCTACAGCATTTTGAAATCTTAGGTATGCTTTCCTCAGGTAGGGCATATGGAAAAAATAGTTTTATAAATAAAAAAATTTTTGAGCATATTAAAATATGGATATTTTTTATAAAATCACTTAACCAAAATGGGTATTCTTTTAAAAATATTAAATTTACTTTTTCAGATATTTGCTTGATAGAAACTATTATGGAAAAATATAACGTTCCCAGAGAGGTGATTAATAAAAACTCTTTAAATGATAAATATGATTATTTTAAAGAATATTGTATTAATCTTCCAACCACTATAAATAATATTGATGAAATAAAACATTTTTTTGATGATGATAGTAAGCAAATTCTATATAATAAAATTAAATCATTTGAATATAATGTAATTAATATTTACGGTTAGAATTTCCAGAAGTTAAATTTGAATATGAATTAGATAGAAAACTTGGATTAGGTTATTTCAGTTCATTTTGTTACCATGGTTTTGCAGTAAATGATTTAAACGAATTTATACCATTAATTGATGGCGGTGTTGTGAATTGGTTAGGTCAACTTTTATCTGATAATCGTGAAATGGCAGTAACATCCAGTTTTGGTGTTGAGTTGGCAATGAATAAATTTAGAATTAATAATTGTTAATTTAAGTAAAATGAGGGTATAGCCAAGCGTTAAGGCAAAGATGTCTCTTATCTTCACCGTTGGTTATAATCCAGCTACCCTCTCCACTTTTTTATCTATTATTATGATGAAAGGACGTTTAAGATGAGTAAATTAATAGCTGATAAGATTTTTCCAAATGTGAAAGGAATACATGAATATGAGGTAAAGTATCCAGAACGTACTCAAGATAATACTGTGTTAACTACAAGATTTGGTCCAAGTCCAACAGGATTTATGCATATTGGTGGATTATATACTGCATTAGTTAATTATATTGTTGCAAAGAAATCAAATGGTACTTTCTTTTTGAGAATAGAGGATACAGATCAAAAAAGATTAGTAAAAAATGGTGTGTTGGAAATAATTAATACACTGAATGATTTTGGTATTAAATTTGATGAAGCTCCAATAGATGAAAACAATGATAAAGGAAATTATGGACCTTATATACAATCATTTAGAAAAGAAATTTATCAAGCATATGCGAAATATTTAGTTGAAAAAAATTATGCCTATCCTTGTTTTTGTACAGAAGCAGATATTCAAGAAATAAAAAATTATCAAAAGTTACAAAAAAGTAGCTTGATTGGATATGCAGGTGAGTGGGCTAAATGTAGAAAGTTAAATGATGAAGAAATTATTGAAAAATTAAATATGGGACTAAAATTTGCTATACGATTAAAAGCTAATGGTGAAATTGGTAAATATAAGACTTTTAATGACGGGATAAAAGGCGAAATTATAATGCCAGAAAATATATTAGATATTGTCATTTTAAAAAGTGATGGTTTACCTACATATCATTTTGCCCATGTAATTGACGATCATTTAATGAGAACTACTGATGTTATTCGCGCTGATGAATGGTTATCATCATTACCTATTCATGTACAAATGTTTGAAATACTTGGATTTAAAGTACCACGATATTATCATCTAAGTGCAATCATGAAAATGGAAGGGAATTCCAGAAGAAAATTAAGTAAAAGAAAAGATCCAGAAGCAAGAGTTGGTTATTATAATGAAGTAGGTTATCCACAAAAATCGGTAATTGACTATATGCTTACTGTTTGTAGTGCTGATTACGAAGATTGGAGAAATGAAAATCCCGATACAGATATAATCAATTTTCCTCTTGATATTACAAAGACAGGAACATCTGGGGCTCTATTTGATAATGAAAAACTAGATTTCATTTCTAAGAAATGTATAGGATTAATGTCACATGAGGAAATTAAAAGTGCAGTATTAAAATGGTCATCACAATTTAATAAAAAATTTTATAATTTTTTATTAAACAATGAGTATTATTTTGAAAAATCAATTCCAATATGGCATGAAGATAGATTGGATGTAAGAAAGTGGCTGGATTTAGTTACATTTTACCCATACATGTATGATAATGATTTTCACATAGATAAAGATTCTATCGCTGAGGTAATTATTATCAAAAAAGATGATGTTATATTGATATTAAATGATTATGTAGATACTTTTGATATAAATGATGATAATGATACATGGTTCTCAAAAATTAAAGTAATTGCTCAAAAATACAATTATGCAGTACAAATGAAAGCGTATAAAAAAGATCCCACTTTGTATAATGGTTCAATAGTTGATGTTGCAGCATTTATACGTTATGCAATAACTCAAAAACTTGAAACACCAGATATTTATCAAATTATTCAATTATTAGGTCGAAATACAAGTTTATCTAGAGTA
The DNA here is from genome assembly GCA_023410025.1 of Bacillota bacterium. Taxonomy (GTDB): domain Bacteria; phylum Bacillota_I; class Bacilli_A; order ML615J-28; family CAG-698; genus JAEYQM01. The sequence continues at coordinate 4,492 of JAEYQM010000021.1, read as the reverse complement.
AAGAAATTAATAGAAGTATTAAAAAATATTTAAATATTCTATGAATATAAGAGGGGAATAAAAATGAGCACTTTAATAACACCTTGTTTTTTTGGAACACGTGAGGATAATATGTATGCAGCAACCTTTAAAATAACATACAAGTGTAATCTTTTGTGTAAACACTGTATGAATTTAGCTGATGATCAGGCAATTGAGGGAATGGAATTAAATAAAGTGTTAGATTTAATAACGCAACTTTATGATAATGGTGTAAGACGTTTATATATTACAGGTTGAGAACCATTATTATATCCACAGATAGATGAAATAATAAAATTTGCCCATAATAAACAAATGAAGGTAAGCATTGCTACAAATAGTATCGAAATTAAAAAGCATTTACAAACAATTAAGGACTATATTTATGCAGTTTCAATAAGCATTGATGGAATAGGTTATGTAAATGATTCTTTTCGTAATTATCCTGGTTTATTTGAAAAGGTAACAGAAGCTATTAAACTATTAAATGAGCATAATGTACGTATGTGTGTTAGTACAGTAATATGGGATGGTAATAAAAATCAATTAGAAGATATTGTTAAATTTGTTAAAGAAAATGGTGTGAGCCAGATTAATTTTTCTTATTTAGTTCCTGCGGGTAGAGCAACAAATGATAAAATTCATATTAATTTTAATGATTATAAAGTTATATCAGAAGAATTTGAAAGAAAAAAATCTAAATATAATAGTGATAATTTTCAAGTCTTATTCCGTAGATCACACAAACTAGATGGAAAAAGTATAGATTGTGAAGGCGGAAAAAAGATTATACATATAGATGGATATGGAAATATTTATCCATGTTCTTGGTGTGCAAAAATAAAGGATAATAAAAGTTTTTCGGCTCAATGGAATGGTAATAATATGAATGAATGCTTTAATAAAATAAGACAATTAAATGAAATTATTAAAAAGAGGAAGGAGCAACTTGGTTATTCGGGTTGCCCTGCTATGGCATATTTATATTATAAAGATTTGTATTCAAATGATCCATTAAATATATTATTGGAAAGGTGAATAGTATGACTTTAATAGAAAAAGATAAAGTTGAGTTATTAAAACAAAAAATTATTGAAAATAGCATTCAAATTGCATATCTTAATTTTATAGATTTATATGGTGATGTAAGGACTAAGGGAGTTCTTGCAATAGAGATACTGTGAACTATTCATATATCGATTGAAGATGGTATTTCAATAAATGGAAATATAATTGATGGATTTAATAAAAATAATTCTTGGATTCTTTTAGTACCATTAATCGAAACATTTACAATAATTGATTGGTTAGGAGATAATCAACTTAAGTCAGCATATATGATGTGTAAATTAAAAAATTGTGAATTAGATAGCAGAAAATGTGTTGAAAAAGTGATTGAATACTCAAGTAAATATAATTTAAAACTAATTGTGGACTAGCTCTAACATATAAAGTGATTGGTGATAATTTAACAAAGGGGAATGATTTTTACAAACTAATTCCAAATAGTGTAATAAATAGATTTAATGTAAACTTAATTAATAAACTTATTGATATTGGTTTTGATGTTGAAAGCTTTATTCCATATGGAAAAGCACATAATGGGATTGAATTTGTACCGCAAATACTTCTAAAGGGTATTGATCAAAATGTAATATCAAAATGGATTACATCTTCATATGCAATAGACCAATCAATTGATATTAATTTTACGTGGCCAATGGAAAGTGCATCCCCAATTCACATGAGTATTTGGGATGAAAATAGAAATTTATTCTTTGATCCGGATGACAGGCTTGAGTTAAGTGAAAAAGCATATAGTTTCATGGCTGGTATACTTTCGAATTTTGACGAAATTTTTGCAATTATAATAGCAACTTCTGGAGTAATACCTACAGTTAATTATAAAAAAACATTTTCAATAGCACATGATGATAGTATATTATGTACTCCACCGTATTTCATTGAAAAAAATAAAAAAGATCGTGTCGGATGGAGTAAGAGATGTATTTTCAGGGGAAATCATCCTGACGCAAATATGTACTTAGTGTTAAGTTCCGTTTATCTATCTGGGATAAATGGAATAATTAACAATTTAAACATAAATGATTATAATGACAATAATTATACAATAGATTCATCTTCTCTTGAAGATAAAATGTTTAAATTATTAAAAAACAAAGCAATATGCGATTTACTTGGCAATGAAATATTAGCATTTATTATTTCGCGTATAAATGGATTGATTTCAGAGGTATAATATATGGGTATAATACAGTCTTGTCCATTTTGCTTACCTGAAAATGAAGTGAGAATTCTTTGGGAAATTACTTCAAAATGCAATTTAAAATGCAAACATTGTTTATACTATTCTAATAATAAAACGTTTGAAAAAGATTTGATGCTTGATCAAATGTTTTCTATTGTTGATAACATTAAAAATGATAGTACTGTAAAATCTATCTGGATATCAGGAGGGGAACCTCTCTTATTTAAAAATTTAATCGAAATTGTTAAGAAAATAAAATCAGTTAATATTATACCATCCTTAAGCACAAATGCAACTCTGATTAATCAGGAATATGCAATTGAACTACATAATAATGGGATTGACTATGTACATGTTAGTATTGATGGAATTACAGCTGATGTACATGATAAATTAAGAGGTGTGCCAGGTGCCTTTGATAAAGTAATGAAGAGTATAGATTACTTAAATAATGCAGGTATAAATGTTGGGGCTACATATATAGTAAATGAAGACAGTATTGATAATGTTAAAGAAATGGTTAATTTTGCAATTAAAAAGAATTTAAAGGTTATATCATTCTATCTTGTTGCACCAATAGGAAGAGGTAAAGAAATTGATTTTAGTAATGAAAATATATTAATGGATAAACTTATTAATATAATTAATGATTTAAAAGAAGTTGATACTTCTATTTTAAAAATTGAGTTTTTTAGATCTAGTTGCAATAGCAGTGAAGACTACTTAAAGCCAGGTAAGGGATATAATTTCCTTACAATCTCAAATTCAGGTGTTTTGGGAGCATGCCCTTGGTTTGTGAAATCTATTAATGATGTATCTTCATTATCATTATTAGATCATGATTTCATAGAAGCAAAACAAATTGTCCAATCGTCTATGAAGGAATATTTATCGAATAGAATTAATAAACTAGTTAAATGTAAAACTTGAGTACATGTAAACAAATGTGGTAGAGGTTGTCCTGCTATAAGCATGGACATTGATCCACTTTGTAATTATGTATAAATGTTAAAATAAGAGTACCCAATTGTGTTCAAATAAGAATCCCCAATTTTGTTTGAAACAATACGGTACTTTTTTTGTTATAATATATCCGAAAGGATGCGATTGTTATGACAAAAGTTATTATTGAAAATATTACATGTGTTGAGGACTTATCATTATTTAGTTCAGCATATAAGAAAGGATTATTAAATGTGAATATTTCTAAGTTATCAAGAGAATTAAAAAAAGATAGAAAGACAATAAAAAAATACTTAGATGGATATACACCTAAGAAAGCAAGAGAAAGAGTAAAATATTTAGATGAATTTAGAAAATACATTATTGATGTATTGTCAGATAAATATCAAAGTTTTGATTATATAGATCATCTTTTTAAATATCTTAAAAGAGAATACAAAATAACATGTAGCAGATCTACTTTTAATAGATATATTAGGGAGGATGAAAAATTAACTTCATTATTTAAAAGAAAAAGTGATAATAGTTTTACAGAAAGGTTTGAAACAAAACCAGGTCAACAAGCTCAATTTGATATGAAAGAGAAACTTCAACTTATTAATACAAAAGGTGAAGTAACTACTGCTTATATTCCTACACTAACACTTGGATGGTCTAGATACAATTATAGAAAACTTATATTTGATACAAAAGTAGAAAATTTATTAACTTTTTTGGCGGAAGCATTTGAATATATTGGTGGTGTAAGTAAAGAACTTGTTATAGATAATTTAAAACAATTCGTTGAAAAACCAAGAAGAAATGGTGAACCAGCTATTTTAAATCCAAAATTTGAGGAATTTTGTAAAGATTATGGTATAGAGGTAAAACCTTGTGTTCCACATAGACCTCAAACTAAAGGTAAAATTGAGACCCAAAATAAGATAGTAGACCAAATGAAAAACTATAATGGAAAATATATATATTTATATCACATGAGTGAAATACTAGATATCATTAATGATGAAGATAATAATGATATTTCTCAAGCAACTAAATTCCCTAGAATATTCTTGTTCGAAAAAGAAAAAGGTGACTTTTCTCCATTACCTACCACAGAAATAAGAGAAAAATATCACCTAACATTAAATGAAGTAATTGTCTCAAAAGAATCATTAATACCATACAAATCAAATAAATATTCAGTACCAAAGAAATATATTGGATATAAAGTAGGATTAATAGTTATTCGAGATAAAC
>JAEYQM010000084.1 GCA_023410025.1 Bacillota bacterium | reverse complement strand
AGATGGAATAAATGATGCTCCTGCTCTAGCAACTGCGGATGTAGGTATTGCTATTGGCAATGGAACAGATGTTGCAATTGAATCAGCTGATATAGTCCTAATGAGAAGTGATTTAAGTGATGTTGTTACTGCAATTAAATTAAGTAAAAAAACTATTAAAAATGTTAAGGAGAATCTATTCTGGGCATTTGGTTATAATGTCTTAGGAATACCAATTGCGATGGGAATACTCTATTTATTTAATGGCCCATTATTAGATCCAATGATAGCAGGGGCTTCTATGAGTTTTAGTTCGGTATCCGTTGTTTTAAATGCTTTAAGATTAAGAAAATTTAAAAAATAAGAGAAATTAGTTTTCTCTTATTTTTTTTATTAATCTTTCTTTAAATTTTTATTAAATAATGTTATAATAAATTGTTAATATATATTAACATATTATTTAAAGGAGTTAGATATGAAAAGATTACATTTGGTTATTTCTTTATTTATTTTGGGTATATTCTTAGTTTCATGTGGAAATACAAAAGAATTTGATAAAGTGAAACAAGAAAACTTAATTATATACCATAAAGATGATAATAAAGATAATGTAAAAGGTAACTTAACATTTTTACTAAGTTCTCTAGAAGTAGAGGGCGTTAGTATATCTTGGGAAAGTAATAAAACCGATGTTATTAAAATTACTGGTAGTAGAGGTGAAGTTACAAGAGGTACTGAAGATGTTGAAGTGGAATTAACAGCAACGATAAAAATAGGTAAACAAACTCAAAAAATTACTTATACAATAACAGTAATAAAAAAAGACGTTGTTAATGAAGAGTTTGAAGTTGTTTTTGAAAGTAATGGTGGAAGTCCAGTTAATAAGGTAAAAGTTGTTGAAGGTCAGTTATTATCTAAACCAGCTGATCCAACAAGAAATGGTTATATTTTTTCTGGATGGACTAAAGATGCTAATTTACAAAATTTATGGAACTTTACAACTGATAAAGTTACACAAAATCTAACATTATATGCGAAATGGGAACAAGAACCTGCAAAAGCAACATATGAAGTTACTTTTTCTTCAAATGGTGGAACAACTGTAAATAAGATAACAGTAGTAGAAGGTCAGCTGTTGAATAAGCCTGCTGATCCAACTAAAGATAAACATATATTTATTGGATGGTTTAAGGATGAAGAATTACAAATTCCTTGGAACTTTACAACTGATAAAGTTACACAAAATCTAACATTATATGCGAAATGGGAACAAGAATCTGCAAAAGCAACATATGAAGTTACTTTTTCTTCAAACGGTGGAACAACTGTAAATAAGATAACAGTAGTTGAAGGTCAGCTGTTGAATAAGCCTACTGATCCAACTAAAGATGAACATATATTTATTGGATGGTTTAAGGATGAAGAATTACAAATTCCTTGGAACTTTGAAACTGATAATGTAACAACAAATCTAACATTATATGCGAAATGGGAAAAAAATCAAGGAGTAGAAGTTGAAGTGTTATTATATCATTTTAACTTTTCAAATACTAATTTTGGTACATCATATAGTAGTAATGATAATACTTCTAAATCATTAAATAATTTAATAGGTGGTTCTGTAAATGTAATCTTATCTCGTGCTGCAGCAAATAATAACCATACAACATTTAAAGATGACTTCTTAGTATTATCATCTGGATTAAAGGGAAGTACTACAACAGAAGCAAGTGTAGAATTTAGTTTTGATAAAGAAATAAAGAGAATTGAATTTGATGCTGTTTACTGGAGTTCATATGATGTTGCTGAACTTACTAAATTTGTCTTACAAGCAAAAGTAAATGGTGCATGGCAAGAAGTGTTTGATATTAGGGCAGCTCTTGCTGGATCATTAGTATATAAAAATATTGTTATAAGTGATCTAAGTGGTAAAGAATTTAGATTATATGCAGTTGGTAATGCTCCAACTGGCACTGGAAATAATGGTGGAAGAGTTTTAATTGATAATTTTAAAGCTTATGGAATTACAAAAGTTTTAGAAGAAGATAAAACAGGACCAGTAATTAACGGAGCGATTGATATTACAATGGAAATTGGTGATGTCGTTAATTTCCTTGATGGCGTAACAGCCTTAGATAATATTGATGGCAATGTTGCTGTTACAATTGAATCAAATAATGTTGATAATACAAAAGCTGGAGAATATACAGTTGTTTATAAAGCAGTTGATAGAAGTGGAAATGTAACACTTGCTACAATTAAAGTATATGTTACTAACCCTGCACCAACTGAAGGAATGGTATTAGAATTCTCCTTAGATTTTAATGATTTAAATGCTACAAATGGTTATGCAAATAATAATGATACGAAGAGACAAACAACAAATGCTGTAAATAATACAAAATTTGATGTTGTTCTTTCAAGAGGAGCTGCAAATACAAAAGATGGATTTACAACTACATTTTTAGTACTATCAGCTGCTACAAAATCAACAGCTACAGATATTGCTTATGCAGTATTTGATTTTAAAAAGCAAATATCAAAGATTATTATTGATACAGCATATTGGAGTGATACAGATGCCGGGCAAAATACAAAGTATGTATTACAAGTAGATAATAATGGAACATGGGTAGATGTTGCTGATATTAAAACAAAATTAAATAAAGCTACTTCATCTACAAAATTAGAATTTACTAATTTAAATGGTAGTAAATATCGTCTATATGCTGAAGGAACAAAAAGTTCATCAAATAATGGTTCAAGAATTATTATTGATAATTTATATGCATATACTGGCCAAGAATTAACAGCTGAGCAAGTAATATTGCAAAAAGATAAAAATGCTTTAAATATACCAACTAGAGTACTTGTTGAGGGAGTGGTAACATTCCCAAAGACAGGAAGTAATGGAAGTACAATTACTTGGTCATATAAAGATGCAAGTAATACAAATGATTCTTTAATTGATTTTTCGACTGGATTAATTAAAGTACCTTCTACAGGAACTTTAAAAATTTTTGTAATTGCTACCTTAAAATATTCTAGTTTTGAAACCACAAAAGAATTTGAAATTGAAGTAGGTGAAGGGAATGCAACTTCAATTAAAAACCTATATTTAGTTCAAAAAGGTAATCAAGTAAAGACACAAGGAGTTATCACTTCAATTTATGGTGATACTCAAAAATCAATATTTATTCAAGATGATCAAAGTGGAATTTTAGTATATATAACCTCAACACTTGCAACAAACCTAAAAGCAGGTGATGAAATTACTTTGATTGGCAAAACTAATTTAGTTAATGGTCAAGTTGTTGTTGATGAAGTAATTAGTGTAAATATAATAGGTACAAAACAAATCACAACAGTTAACTTAACAGATCCTAATTCATTTATAAATTATATAGGTAAAAAAGTAAGTATTACTGGATTATTATCAAAGAGCCATTTAAATACCGATACTTATGTATTAATAAATGAACTTGCAACCTTTGATGTAGTAATCCCAGATTCTTTAGATCAATCCAAAAAACAAGCTATTAAAGCAAAAATGAATAGTCTTGAAATTGGTGTTACCATTAAAGTGACTGGAAATGTTGTTGCTAATGAAGATTCACATGTTTTATATGTGTCAGAGGTTGAAGCTTTAGAAACTGATGGTGTATTAAATCTTTCAGATCTTGAAAAGGTAATTAATACATATTTAATATTACCAGTTGGTGGAGTTGTAAAACAAAACATTATATTACCAACAAAACTAACTTTAATAGATGGAATTACGATTACTTGGAGTAGTAATAACACAAATGTTATTTCTAATACAGGTGTTGTTACTACATCGCCTACTGATGTAAATGTAAGATTAACATATATAATTAAATTAGGAACAAATGAAATTAAAAATGGATATATTGATTACATAGTTTCTGAAAGCGTTGATTTTACAGGTTACTATGCAAGCCTAAAAGGCCTTAGTGGAAATGCTTTAAAATCTGAACTTACAAGAATAGTTTCTTCAATGAAAAATGTTAGTTATGATGATGCAAGATACATTCTTGATGATAGTGATGCAGACCCTAATAAAGAAGGCAATGTTATATTAATATATAACCGTGCTTCTGTATCAGGTAAATGGGATGGTGGAACTACTTGGAATCGTGAACATATTTGGCCACAATCAAAACTTGGAAATGCATCAATGTCTGATTTGCATAACTTAAAACCTGCTAATGAAAGAATAAACTCTAGTCGTGGAAATAATCCATTTGCTAGTGGGAGTGGAGCATACGGACATGTAACAGGGGGATGGTTCCCAGGTGAAGAAGATAAGGGAGACGTTGCCAGAATTGTTTTATATATGAATATCCGTTGGGGATTAGAAATTAATACAGGTGGTATTGGTTCACTTGCTACATTTATTGCATGGCATAATGCAGACCCAGTTGATGATTTTGAAAAGAATAGAAATGAAGTAATTTATGCAAATCAAAACAATCGTAACCCATTTATAGATTATCCAGATTTAGTTGATGAAATCTATGGATCAATAGTAAATAATTTAAGTAGTTATAAAAATGATGTACAAATTATTAATGCAAGAATGATAGATTTAAATAACATAACAGTTGTTATTAGCTTCAATAACAAAGAAGAATTCTATGCATAAAACACTAACCCATAACCTATGTTATGGGTTTTTTAAATCTCTATATGTTTACTTTTGTCCCATAAAATGATATAATATTTATGAGGTGTAATATGAAAGTTATAATTTCGGGCTACTTAAAATACGGAGAAACAATAGGTTTATATAATGTTAGTCAAAATATGAAACACAGAAAATTAGATCAAACTAATATTAATAGCCCTTCATTTATTATATATGGCGATGGTTTTTATTACACATTTGAAAAAGGTAGTAAAACAAGTTTATATAGTTATAAGGTTGTTGAAGAGGGATTGGT
>JAEYQM010000049.1 GCA_023410025.1 Bacillota bacterium | reverse complement strand
TTTTATAACACAAAAAGATTACAAGCAAATTTAAAAAGCTTGACTCCGATAGAATATCGAGATCAAGCCTTAATCGCTTAATTTATTTTTATTTTTATTACTGTCTACTTGACAGATATCAGTTCATCATAAATCATCCATTTTTTTGTTTGCTATTTATAAGTATAAAAAAAGGGTTATTTTTTATAAGTAACAAAACAATTTTAATATAATCAATAAAATAATAAAAAAAGGCCAAAATTTGCCCTAGGATTAGTTTTTACTATTTGTTCGATTAATTATTCAAAAACAATATTTTTATAGTGTAGGCTTAAATTTTTACTACCCTCGCATTTTCTTTGACAAATCCCGACTTTTAATATATACTTTAAAAAGAAAAGAAATAATAAAGGAGTATAAAATGAAATTTGTTAGTTGGAATGTTAATGGCCTAAGAGCTTGTATGAAAAAAGGGTTCCCTGATTTCTTTAAAGAAATGGATGCTGATATTTTTGCTATTCAAGAAACAAAAATGAATGAGGCTCAAAAGGATTTTTCCTTTGAAAATTATCATGAGTATTGGAATAATGCTGATAAAGCCGGTTATTCAGGAACTTTAATATATACTAAAAATAAACCTCTAAGCGTTCATTATGGACTTGAAGATGGTAAATATAATGATGAAGGACGAGCAGTTACTTTAGAATTTGAAGATTTTTATTTTGTAACTGTTTATTCACCAAATACGAAAAGAGAACTGGAAAGATTAGACTATCGTATGGTTTATGAAGATGATTTTAGAAATTATCTAAATAAACTAGACCAAAAGAAACCTGTAATTGTATGTGGTGACTTAAATGTAGCTCATACGGAAATTGATTTAAAGAACCCAAAATCAAATGAAAGAAATGCTGGTTATACAATTGAAGAAAGAACTAAATTCTCAGTTCTATTAAATAGTGGATTTACCGATTCATTTAGATTCCTATACCCAAATAAAATCCAATATTCATGGTGGAGTTATATGATGAATGCTAGAAGTAAGAATATTGGGTGGCGTATTGACTATTTTTTAATAAGTGATCGCTTAAGAGAAAAATTAAAAGATAGCATTATTTATGATCAAGTTGAGGGTAGTGATCACTGCCCAGTAGCAATTGAAATATTTTAGAATAAAAACAAGGCTAGGTCTTGTTTTTTTTTATATCCCCTTGAATAATGACTTGTTTTAATATATAATATAACTAAATATGAAATAAAAATCTACTAAATAAGAGGATCGAATGAACGGAAAAAAAGGTACTAGAATTGAACATCTTTTATTAAACTTGAGGAGAAAGTATCGCAATCACATGATTGTGTTTATAATCTTTTTTATTCTCCTAACATATGCAATTGTCTATATATCAGGAAATCTAAATACCCCATATACACATATAATGTATATTCCAATTTTAATTGCTGGAATAAGTTTAGGTACAAAATGGGGAATAGTAATCGGTATATTTGGTGGCCTTTTTTTTGGACCCGTCCTTAATTTTACTGTTTTAGAAAATAAAGATACATTTTCTTGGCTATTTGAAACTATTATTTTTACTTTAGTAGGTTGTTTTTCAGGTTTTGTTACTGACTCATTACTGGAATATATTAATATTAATATTAACTTATTTACATTTAATCAAGAAACTAAAGTTCCAAATGTCAATAGCATGCTTCGCCTAAGTCATTTAACGGATAGTAAAGTAAAATCATACACTGCTGTAACAGTAATTATTAATAACTCTGAAAATATAATCAGTATATTAGGTCAAAATATATATTCACAATTATTTAAATCAATTTATGATTCGATAAAAGCAAAACTTAGTTACGATACAATCATAGTACAATCAGACAAAAATAAATTATGGATTTGTATGAATCATAAAGATTTAAAAGAAGATGTCGTTAGTATTGTTAATAAACTAGAACATTTCATTATTGTCAGTGGCATCCCCCTATACGTTGATTATTCAGTAGGAGGAGATGTAATTGCAGATAAATCAAAAATACTTGAAATATCATCATTTCAAAAATCCGATGACCTTGCAATGCAAGCATTAAATCATAATATTAATTATTTAATTTGTGATAAAGATTATCCATTATTTAAATATGATATTAATTTAATTAGTGAGTTTGCTTATGCTTTAAAAACAGATCAAACATTTCTTGCCTTTCAACCTCAAATTGATATAAAGACAAAGGAAATTATTGGTTTAGAGGCTTTAATTAGATGGAATAATCAAAAAAAAGGAATTATGCTTCCAGATACATTTATCCCTTTAATTGAAGAAACTCAAATAATTCATGAGTTAACCTTCTGGGTACTAACAAATGTTTTATTGAAAATTAAAGAATTAGAAAATTACGGTATTAAAATTCCAATTTCAGTTAATATATCTCCAAAAAACCTACTATATAGTCATTTTTATACAAGACTAAAAGAGATGGTTAATAAGTATAATGTAGATCCTAGTTTAATAGAACTTGAAATTACCGAATCAGCTGTAATGCATAATCCAAATGAAAGTTTTAAACTTCTAGAAAAGTTACGAAATGATAATTTTAGAATCTTGTTAGATGATTTTGGTAAAGGATATTCATCTTTATCCCATTTAATTGAGTTTAAAGTCGATGTTTTAAAAGTAGATAAATATTTTATTAATAAAATGGAGAATGACCCCAATAATAGTCATATAGTCAATTCAATAATCAAACTTGCCCATAATATTGGCAGTAAGGTTATAGCCGAAGGAATTGAAAATAAAGCAATGTTAGAAAGACTTGCTGAATTTAATTGTGATTATGGACAAGGATATTATATATCAATGCCAATTCACGAAAACGAAGTAATTGATTGGATTAAGAAATATGAAAAAGATACTATTAACTGCATTTGAACCTTTTGGGGAAATAGAAAATAACTCTTCCTTGGAAGTTATTAAAAGGGTTAAAGAGGTAGAAAATACTAAAATAATAAAAAAAGTTTTAAAAGTTGATTATAATTTATCAAATTTTGAAAATTTGCTAGATGAAGATGTCGATATATTACTGCTTTGTGGACAGGCAAGTAGAAGTTGTAAAATTGCTCTTGAACAAGTTGCAATAAATTTTATGTATTCAAAACAAAATGATAATGCTGGAAATAAGAAGTTAGGAGAAAAAATATATCTTGATGGACCAGATGCTTATTTTAATACTATTGATGCAACTAATTTAGTTTTGAAATTAGAAGATAAGTATCCCCTTATTTTATCACTTAGTGCCGGAGCTTATATTTGTAATTTAAGTTATTATGTTTCTTTATATCAATGTAATAAACAAAATCTAAAAACAAAAATTGGTTTTATCCATTTCCCACTATATACAAATCAAACCTCAAAAGATTATCAGAGTATAGATTTAGATATTATGGTTAATACTCTAAATGAAATAATCAAGGAAATAGTAAAATAGGAGGATATATGCAAAGCATAAGAAAATTATATAAGATCGGACGTGGACCATCAAGTTCGCATACTATGGGACCATATAATGCATGTTTAGAAATTGCTAGCAATTATAAAGAGGCAAATAAGATTATTGTTACATTATATAATTCACTCGCTTTGACTGGAGATGGACATCTTACTTATGAAGTCATAAAAGATACCCTAAAAGATTATGAAGTTGTTTTTAAAACAAAAATTGATGTAATAAAACATCCAAACGCCATAAAATTTGAAATATTTAAGGATGATGACTTAATAGATATAGTTAGATATAAATCAATTGGTGGCGGCGATATTTTAAAAAACGATGAAACATTTGAAAAAAAACATATCTACCCTCATAAAAACTTTAATGAAATAAAAGAATATTGTCTATCTAAAAATATTGATTTATATCAATACGTTCTAGAAGTTGAAGGAAATGACATTACATCATATCTACATGAAGTATGGGTTCAAATGCAAGATACAATTAAAATTGGCTTATCAAAAACCGGTGTATTACCAGGCAAATTAAAAGTTCAAAGAAAAGCTAATGAATTAATTACGCAAAAACATGAAAATGAAACTGGTTCTATGCGTGAATATCGCTTAGTTAGTGCTTATGCCTTCGCTGTAAATGAAGAAAATGCATCTGGTGGCTTAGTAGTAACCTCACCTACTTGTGGTGCAAGTGGAGTACTTCCGGCTGTTTTATACTATATGTATAAAGATATGGGTGTTAGTGAAGAAAAAATTATCTCTTCATTAGCTATTGGTGGCTTAATCGGAAATATAATAAAACACAATGCTACAATTAGTGGAGCAGTAGGTGGATGCCAAGCAGAAGTTGGTTCAGCATGTTCAATGGCTGCAGCAGCTTATGCCTCATTATTTGATTCAAACATTGATAAGATTGAGTATGCCGCTGAAGTTGCCTTAGAACATAATTTAGGATTAACATGTGATCCAGTTGATGGTTATGTACAAATACCATGCATAGAAAGAAATGCTGTAGGGGCAATAAGAGCCATGTCAGCTGGACAAATTGCTTATTTTTTAAGTGGATCAAGAAAAATATCCTTTGATATGATTGTTGCAACAATGCTTCAAACTGGACTAGATATGCATCCTAAATATAAAGAAACCTCAGAAGCAGGAATGGCATTTTTCTATAGAGGATTTGATATATAAAATACAAAATACCAAATGAAAATTTGGTATTTTTTGATGAAAACAATTACAAAAAAAAATGATTGTGTTTTGTTGTAAATAGAAATTAACTATAGTATAATTAATTGATTTTAAATACATATGGAAATGGAGATAAGTATGGAAATAGATACCGGTAAAAAATTATTAAAAATGACGGCAGTTGTTAAGGATAAACCTAGTGTTGGATTTTCTATTGTTACTAAATATATCAGTACTGATTTAACTGATAATGAAGTTCTTATTAAAGTTAAGTATGCATCGTTTTGTGGAACTGATTATCATATTTACCAATATGATGAATGGTCTAAAAACCGTTTAAGACTACCTCTTACTGTTGGACATGAATTTTGTGGAGAAATTATTAAAGTCGGAAGCAAAGTTTCAAAAGTAAAAGTTGGAGATATTGTAAGCGCAGAAACACATATTATTTGTGGTGAATGTGAGTTCTGTAAACGAGGTGAAGGGCATGTCTGTGAAAACACAAAGATAATTGGTGTTGATACTGATGGATGTTTTTCAAATTACGTAAAAATTCCAGAAGATAATTGCTTCATCAATGATAAAGATGCAAACCAACTATATTTATCTGTACAAGAACCATTAGGCAATGCCGTTCACACAATGACACATTTTGATATTAAAGATAAAACAGTTGCAATTGTTGGTTGTGGACCAATTGGTCTAATGGCTGTTCCTGTTAGTAAAGCTTATGGAGCAAGTAAAGTAATTGCAATTGAAGTAAATAAATATCGTCAAGATAAAGCATATGAAGTTGGTGCCGATTTTGTAATTGACCCAACAAAAGAAGATGTTGTTCAAAGAGTTTTAGAATTAACTAATGGTCTAGGAGTAGACGTTGTTGGTGAATTTAGTGGAAATAAACTTGCAATTGAAATGGCATTTAAGTATGTGAAAAAGGGAGGAAAACTAAGTATGTTAGGTATTCCTTCTAAAAAAATAGAACTTGATCTTGCAAATGATATTGTTTTTAAAGGTGTGAGCATTTATGGAGTTACTGGTAGAAGAATATACGAAACATGGTATCAAGTAAGAGATTTAGTTAAGAGTAATAAATTCCCTTTTGAAAAAATAATAACTCATACATTCTCATTAAAAGATATTAATAAAGCCAGTGAAGTTATGGGGAGCGGTAATTGTGGAAAAATAGTTATTGTTCCGGAGGAAATTGATGAATAAATATAAAGTATTTGAAGATAAAGTAAATAAATTAAAAGAAGATGGAGTTTACCGCCATTTACCTATTAATACAACATCTTGTTCTAATGTTATTGAAATAAATGGAAAAAAAGTTGTTAATCTATCAAGTAATAATTATTTAGGACTTGTTAATAATGAAAGATTAAAAGCTAAAGCAATTGAAGCAATTAATAAATATGGAGTTGGTGCTGGTAGTGTTAGAACAATTGTCGGTAACAATGATTTAATTGAAGAACTTGAACAGGTACTTGCAGATTTTAAAAATGAAGAAGCAGTAACAGTATTTCAATCAGGATTAAATTGTAATGTAGGTGTAATCCAAGCGATTACTGATAAAGGTGATTTAATAATTAGTGATGAATTAAATCATGCATCAATTATTGATGGAGTAAGATTATCAAAAGCTGATAAAGCCGTATATCGTCATAACGATATGGATCATTTAGAAGAAATATTAAAAGAAAAAAGATCATTATATAATAATGTCTTTATTATAACTGATGGAGTTTTTTCAATGGATGGTGATATTGCTAAGTTACCAAAAATTGTTGAACTTGCTGATATATATCAAGTATTTACTTATGTTGATGATGCTCATGGAAGTGGAGTACTTGGTAAGGGTGGAAGAGGAACAGTCGATCATTTCCATTTACATGGAAAAGTTGACTTCATTGTTGGAACTTTAAGTAAAGCTGTTGGCTCAATTGGAGGATATGTTGCAACAAAACAAATCGTAAAAGATTGGTTAATACACCGTTGTCGTACACTCTTATTTTCAACTGCATTAGCACCTGCAAGTATTGCTGCTTCAATTGAAGCAATTAAAATGCTGTCAGAAAATGAAGATATAAATAATAAATTATGGGAAAATGCAAGATACTTTAAAACTGCATTACAAAATTTAGGGTTTGACATTGGCGTAAGTGAAACACCAATTACTCCAGTTATGATTGGATTAGAAAATAAAACGATGGAATTTTCAAAAATATTACTTGAGGAAGGTGTATTTGTTTCAGCAATCGTCTTCCCAACTGTGGCTTTAGGAAAAGGTAGACTTCGTGTAATGTTAAGTGCATCACACACAAAAGAAGATTTAGATTTTGCAATCGACAAATTTACAATTGTTGGAAGAAAGTTAAATATAATTAAATAAAAAAATATAAAAATAGCAAAAAATAAAAACAAAATAACAAAAAATAACAAAAATAATTTTTACTGTTGATTTTACTTGATTTTTGAAAAATTGCGTATATAATTTGCTTATCAAAAACTATTTGGAGGATATATAGTGAAAAAAGAAGTAATAGAGTTGATAGACTTAGTAAAAAAATTTGATGATGATATCATAGTTAAAGGAATAAATTTAAAAGTTTATGATAATGAATTTTTAACCCTTTTAGGTCCATCTGGATGTGGTAAGACTACTACATTAAGAATGATTGGTGGATTTGAAACCCCTGATAGTGGTATGATCATTATTAATCAAAAAAATTTTAATGAATTACCACCATACGCAAGACCAGTAAATACTGTCTTCCAAAAATACGCTCTATTTACTCATTTGAACGTTTTTGATAACGTAGCGTTTGGTCTTAAAAACAGAGGCTTTGATTATCAAATTAAATTCTTTGGGGAAGAATTTATTAAAAATGAAATACTAAAAACTAAGAAACCTAATGAACAAGTAAAAATATCAAAAAGAGATATGGTTAAGATGATTGATCAATTAATTTCTCTAGAAGTTAAAAAAGCATTACAACTTGTTAAATTAAGTAATTTTGAAAATCGTAAAGTAACACAAATGAGTGGTGGACAACAACAACGTGTTGCCTTAGCTCGTGCTATTATTAATAAGCCACAAATATTACTACTTGATGAACCACTTGCAGCCTTAGACTTAAAATTACGTCAAAGCATGCAATATGAATTAAAAGAAATGCAAAGAACACTTGGAATTACATTTATTTATGTAACACATGACCAAGAAGAAGCAATGACAATGAGTGATCGTATTGTTGTAATGAAAGATGGGGTTATCCAACAAATGGGAACACCAAAGCATATCTACAATGAACCAGTTAACCGTTATGTTGCAACATTTATTGGTGAAACAAATATCTTCCCAGGTGTATATGTTAAAAAAGACTTAGTTAGATTTTTAGGTGCTGAATTTGAATGTATGGGTTATACATTTGAAGATGGCGAAGAAGTAGATATCGTAATTAGACCTGAAGACTTTGATGTTGTTAGTGTTGATAATGCAAAAGTAGTTGGTGTTGTTACTTCAACAATCTTTAAGGGAGTTCATAACAAGTTAATGATTGATGTAAAGGGAACAACAGTAGAAGTTAACACATATGAAAACTACAATGTTGGTGATTTAATTGGTCTTAAAGTTGACCCATATGAAATACATATTATGAAGGTAGAAAAATAATGAATAGCGCATTTAAAAAAATGGCTATCCCTTATCAGGTTTGGCTTTACTTATTAGCATTAGTACCTGTTCTAATGATGGCAGTGTTAATTTTTCTTGATAACGAAGGTTTAAGTTTAGATGAAGCAAGATTTACTTTTGCAAATTTTAGTGCAATTACTGAAAGTGGAAATATTTATGCTTTCTTAATGAGCTTTAAATTTGCAATTATATCAACAGTTGTTATGATTGTTATTGGTTACTTTATTGCATACCGAGTATTTAGATCTCGTTTTTCAAACAAATTCTTAGTTCTTACAATTCTTATATTACCTATGTGGAGTAATATCTTACTTAGAATTGAAGCTTTAGGAAATATTATGGAACCAAATAATATTATTGTAGATTTATTAAACAGAATTGATATTAACTTATATATAAATATAAAGGGTACAGAACTTGCAGTAGTCATTGGTTTAGTATTTACTTACTTACCATTTATGATTTTACCAATCTATACTGCTTTAGAAAAAATTGATTATTCTTTAGAAGAAGCAGCCCTTGACTTAGGAGCTACAGATTTTAAAAAATTCTGGAAAGTAATTGTGCCAATGAGTACAAATGGTATTATTACAGGATCAATCTTAGTATTCTTACCAAGTTTAAGTGGATTTGCAATTCCAAAGATTTTAGGTAAAGGTAATATACCTTCACTAGGTGAAATAATTGAAAGAGCATTTATGAATATGACTTATAATATCGGTTCTTTATTTGCAATTATTATATTAATTGTAATATTATGTTCTATCGTGATTATTAATAAGATCGATAAAGAAGGAGAACTTCTATTATGAGACAATATGAAAAAGCTACTGTTCAAGAATATGGATATAGAGATTATACAGTAATTAATAAAATACTTAAAGTAGTAAACAAAGTTTTAGTTGCTTTAGTTATTTTGATGTTATATTTATCAATTATTGTTATTGCAATTCAATCATTTAACTCAAGTACAGATTTAACTATATTTAATAAGTTTACATTTAAATGGTATTTACAAATTTTTGATAATTCAATGTTAACAAATTCAATTAAAAATACCTTTATTGTAAGTATTAGTGCAACAGCACTAGCAACAATACTAGGAACACTTGTTGCTGTTGGTATTAATTCATTACCAACTAAGAAAAGACAAAAATTAATTTTACTAAACAGTATTCCATTATTAAATGCAGATATTGTTACTGGTATTAGTTTAATGTTTATCTTCTCATTACTTATGAAAATATTCCCTTATATTTTTGGATTTCCAACATTACTTCTTGCACACTTATTCTTTACATTACCTTATGTAATTTTATCAGTGTTACCAAAATTAAAGGAAATGGATCCAAATATGATGGATGCAGCTACCGATTTAGGAGTAAAACCTTACCGTGCTTTAAGAAAAGTAATTATTCCTGCTGTTAAATCAGGTATCTTTTCTGGAATGTTACTAGCATTCACAATGAGCTTTGATGACTTTGTAATTAGTTACTTTACAACAGGAAATGACTTTGATAACCTTTCTATTTGGATTTACAGTAGTATTGGTAGAAAGAGCTTAACTCCTTCAGTATATGCATTCTCTACATTACTAACAACTCTAACATTAGTTGGATTATTAGTAACAAATATTATACGTACAAAGAAAGGGAAGAATAAATGAAAAAATACAAATTTTTATTGTCTATTGTCTTAATGTCCTTTCTACTTATTATGACTGGTTGTTCATCACAAAGGAAACTTTTGATATTAAACTGGGGAGAATATATAAACGAAGAAGTAGTTGAACTATTTGAACAAGAATTTAATGTAAAGGTAAGTATCAACTTAGCTGATTCAAATGAATTATTTTATGCAAAAATGAAAGCTGGTACAACAGCATATGATATCGTTGTTCCTCAAGATTACATGGTTGAAAAAATGTATTACAAGAATCTATTACATAAAATTGATTTATCAAAATTAAGTAATTATGATCCAGTAAATAATCCTTTTATGCCGGGTATTTATGATATTCAAAATCAAATGTTTGAAGGTAATGAAAGTTATGGAATACCTTATTTCTGGGGAACATTTGGCTTAATGTATAATAAAAATAAAGAAGGATTAGAAGAAGCAGTTTTAAACAATGGATGGAAAGCATTCTTTGATGAAAGCTTACGTCCAGCTAAAACAAGAGTTGGAATGTATGATGTACCTAGATTTGCATATGCAGCAGCAATGTTAGGATTTAATGATGATCCTAATCGTACTGATGATGATGCACTAAATTTTGCATTTCAAAAACTTACTGCATTTAAATTCAATGAATGGGGAACAGATACACTTAAAAAAGGTGTTGTTGCTCAAAACCTTGATTTAGCATTTGTTTATACTGGTGACTTCCTAGATATGTTATATATTAAACTTGCAGATAATTCTGATTTAAGAGATATAACATTTGATATATATATTCCTGATGAAACTATTGCTTTTGCTGATGAACTAGTAATTCCTAAAAATGCTCGTCATATTGATTTAGCATATGAATTTATTAACTTTATGCTTAGACCAGAAATTGCATATTTAAATGCATCAGTTGTTGGATATTGTACTCCACTTCTTAAAGCATATGAACAAATTGTAAGTTATACTGGTGATGATGAATGGTTAACAAGTTGGGCTTATGCCAATAAAACTTATTATCCAATCTTAGAAAAAGCAAAAGGAACTCCACTTGCTAACTTAGAGAGAGAACATTTAAATAAAATAAATAACATGATTAATAATGTGAAAGCTAAATGGAGATAAAACAAAAGCACAATCGTAAAGGGCTGTTGTCATAAGGAAGTTTAATTTCTCCTTGTAGGGACAGGCGTCCTCGACTGTCCGATAGCGCGAAAATTTGATACGCAGAAAGCAAAGAATAACCCCGACAGATTTAAGAATCTTTCGGGGTTGATTTTATCTGACATATAAACAAAGAAATTTATTCCTCTATTAAGGCTTTTCCTTGTTTTCCGCTATCGTTTAAAAGGTAAATAAAACAATTTTCAAATTGGTTCGAATACGCGTCTCCGTTTTTGAACTTTTCGGGAAAATAATTGTACTTAACTACCACAGATAAATTGCGGGGGAATGATTTTGAAACAAATGGTACAAACTCACTTGTCAAACCATTCGTATGAG
>JAEYQM010000020.1 GCA_023410025.1 Bacillota bacterium | reverse complement strand
GTGTTGATTCATTAGATAAAGCTAAAACTTTAGCAAAAACTTATTATGGAAAATATATTACAATTACTGGTAAGTTAACAGGAAGCGGAAACTACTGGAAGATTGAAGATCCAAATGATGCAACTAAGTTCTTTAGATTAAATAACTTAGCAAGTAACTCTATTTTACTTGATAATGCAGGTAAAATTTACACAATTACTGTAATGGTTAGAGATTTCTACTTTATAAATGATGCATCAGGGTATAACAATTATTATGCGGGAACTGTTGGTGGAATTTTCTTTGCTGGCAACGCTAATATGACAGAAGTTAAGTAATTAATATTTTAAAAGGCCGAGATTTCTCGGTCTTTTTTTAGTAAAAAACAAATTTTTCTTTAATATTTAGTATGGAGGTTACTATATGAATAAAGTGGAATTTGTAAAAAGTTTTAAGTTGAGTAGTAGATTAGAACAAATTATGATAAGAGTTGAAGGTGAAAATGATATTGAGTATGAACAAAGGGTAAAACTATCTAGGTATGGAATTGAGGGGGAAGATAGAGTTAATTATCAACTTATAAACTGTGATTTGCCACTAGTATGTCTATCTGATGTTAGAATACAAGAAGAGTTTGGAAGTGCTCAGGCAGATTTTATTATTATATCTAAGAATAAGGTGTTTATTGTTGAAGTTAAAAATTTATATGGAAGTGTAAAGGTAACAAATGATAAGGAATTAATTAGAGTTATTCCTAGATTAACACATATTGAGGAAGAAGGAATTGGAAATCCTTTTGTTCAAGTAGAAAGACAATGTAAGGTATTTAAAAGACTTTTTGATGATAATGATTTCTCTTTTAATATTGAACCTTTAATAGTTATGGGTAATCCAAGAACAGCTGTAATATTTTTAGGTAATAAATATCCTATAATTAGATATGATGGAATAAAAAGATATCTAGAAGAGAGAGTTGCTATTGACATAACACAAGATGATTATAATAGAATGAAAAAACTAGGATTATTTTTAGTCGATAGAAACAAAGAAAAAACTTTTAACGATTTTAATATGATAAAAAAAAGAATGCGTGGAATTATTCAAAAAAATAATTACTATGAAGGTGAAGATTTAGAACTATATAAAGAGCTTGTTGAGGAAAGGAAAAAAATATCAAAATTAAAAGATATACCAATATGTAATGTATTTACTAATGTTGATCTAGATAATTTGATATATTACAAACCTATTACTGAAAAAGAAATGGTTGAAATTCCAGGAATAAAATATAAAAAGTTTTTAATTTTTGGAAATGAAGTTATAGAAATAATTAAAAGATATGTTAAAAACTGACTTTATTTAATTATGTTTGTGTGATATAATTTAAATATATATGTGAGGTACTGTATGGAAAAAAGAGAATGGTTTGGTAAAAATATAAAGACATCAACACTAGGGTTTGGATGTATGAGGTTTAAAACTAAAAATGGAATTGTTGATTTTGAACTTGCGGAATCTTTAATTGATTATGCGTATCAACATGGCGTTAATTATTTTGACACTGCAAGAGTATATTTGGATGGTCAAAGTGAATCTGTTCTAGGTCGTGCATTAATGAAATATCCAAGGGATAGTTTTTATATTGCTACTAAATTCTCTATTTGGAATTTTAAAAGCATAGATGAAGTTGAAAATATGATAAATGAACAATTGAAAGAATTACAAACAGATTATATTGATTTTTACTTACTTCATGCTATGAATAAAAGTAGACTTAAAAAAGTTGTTGAATTTGGTGTTTTAGATCTTCTTGAAAAGTGGAAAGCACAAGGTAAAATTAAAAACATTGGTTTTTCATTTCATGATGACTTTGAAACATTTAAAGATATATTTAATTTATATAAATGGGATTTTGCTCAAATTCAATTTAATTATATGGACAAGGATATTCAACAAGGTATGGAAGGGTATAATATGCTAGTTGATGCTAATATCCCAATCATAGTTATGGAACCACTTAAAGGTGGTAAACTAACTAAATTTAATACAGAAGTTGAAAATATTTATAAGGAAGTTAACAATGATACAATGGCTACTTGGGCATTTAGATGGATATTATCACAAAAAGGTATTTATACTGTTTTAAGTGGTATGAATGAAATGGCTCAACTTGAAGAAAATGTTCGTATATTTGATAATTTTAAACCTTTAAATGTAATGGAAGAACAAACAATAAAGTATGCAACTGAAAAGCTAAAAAAACTTGAAATTGTAGGATGTACAAAATGTCAATACTGTATGCCTTGTCCATTTGGTGTAAATATTCCTCAAAACTTTTCTATAATTAATGAATATTCTATGTATAAAAATGCCGGTGATTTTAAATGGCAAATAAACCATTTGCGAAAAAATAAAGCTGACTTTTCATATTGTGTTAAATGTAAGAAATGTGTTTCTAAATGCCCTCAATTTATTAATATTCCAGAAGATTTACTAATTGTTGATAAAATAGAAAAGGAATTATTAGATGGTAATAGTCGTTGAGGGTAAGAATGATTATAACAAACTTAAATCAATTTTTAATGGTGCTGATATAGTAATAACTAATGGTAGTGATGTAACAGAAGATCTATTAGTTATGCTAGAGGAGTTGTCTTTAAGACAAGAGATTGTTTTATGTTTGGATCCTGATTATTCTGGAAATAGAATTAGGTCAATAATATCAAATAGAATTAAAAACGCTCATCATGTTTATGCTGAAAAAGAAAAAGCAATAAGTAAAAACAAGAAAAAAGTTGGAATTGAACATATGAGCAAAGAGGATATAATTGATTTATTTTCTCAAATTAAGTTTACTAAAACAGGGTCTGACGTAAATATTTCCGATCTAGTAGATTTAAAATTGATTGGTGTAGCCGACTCAAAAGAAAGACGCGTAAGAGTTTGTAAGAAGTTAAAAATAGGATACTGTAATTCTAAACAATTAATCAACAGATTACATATGTTTGGTATTACATTAGTGGAGTTGAAAGAAGCGTATGATAGTTGATAACACATATAAAATATTAAAAAAATATGAGGCATTTGCTAGAAAAAAGTTTGGTCAAAACTTTTTAATAAATAAGGATGTTTTAGAAAGAATAGTTCATCTGTCTGATTTAGATAAGCAAACAGCTGTTATAGAAATTGGCCCTGGTCTTGGCACATTGACAGAATACTTAGCTATAAATGCTGGTGCTGTAATGAGTTATGAAATTGACCCTGATATGATAGAAATCCTAAAGGATACATTAAAGGATTATTCTAATGTTAAGATTATATTTAAAGATTTTTTGAAGGCTAATATAAACGAAGACATTGCTGAAAACCTAGGGGGATTTAAAAGAATAGTAGTAGTAGCAAATATTCCATATTATATTACTACACCAATAATATTTAAATTATTAGGAGAAACTAATATTGCTGAATATTTATTTATGGTTCAAAAAGAGGTGGGTCAAAGACTTGCTGGAAGGCCTAGTACAAAAGATTATAATGCATTATCTGTTTTAATGGCACTAAAAACAAACACAGAGGTCGTTTATAAGGTCCCTAAAAATTCCTTCCATCCTGAGCCTAAAGTTGAGAGTGTTTTGTTATCGGTTAAAGTGGTTAAAAACGATTTAACGTTAAATAACGAGGCTAATTTCATAGAATTTACACAAGTTATATTTTCTCAAAGAAGAAAGACATTGGTTAATAATTTATCTAATGGTTATAAAATTTCAAGAGAAAAAGTATGTGAAGTGTTGGAAAATTTAGGTTTTAATATAAATGTTAGAGCTGAACAGTTAGATGTGAACCAAATATACAAAATTTACAAAAGTTTTGAAGATGTATCTCATTAAACACATATCAACATATAATATTATATGTGGGTGAAATAATGGGGACTATTGTAAAAGTAAAAGGTGATAAAAATAATATATTATATTACATTGTTTCTTATGATGGGGATAAGGTATTATTATTTGGATTAAATTATAGAATAGCAATTACTGTTACTAAGGATCAAATAATAGAAGCTGAAATTAGTGATATAAAAAGAGAAAGTGATTATAACCTTCAATATCAAAATAATATTATAAAGGGAATGACTCGCTATGCTAAAAAATTTGTTCTTGGTACTGTCCTTCATCTAGATGGAGATCAAACATACTTAGAAAAATGTAAAGAATTATATGATTCTATTGGGATATATAATTATTCTATTTGCGTAAAAGAAGAATTAATGAAGGTTAAAATCAAGGATATACTAAAACAAATTACACCGGATATCGTTGTTATTACAGGTCATGATTCTTTTAACAATAATGATATTAAAGATTTGAAAAATTATAAAAATTCTCAACATTTTATGGACACTGTTTTAGAGATAAGAAAGAGTAATCAAATTTGTTGTGTTGTTGCTGGCGCTTGTCAATCCCATTTTGAAGGGTTAATTGCAAGTGGAGCTAATTTTGCAAGTAGTCCAAAAAGAATTAATATTCACACATATGATCCGGCAGTCATTGCAATTAGAATAGCAACAACATCTATTACAAAACTAGTTTCTTTTGATGGGGCTGTAAGATTTATTGAAAATGGAAAAGAAGCCTTCAATGGTGTTGAAAGTTTTGGTAAAATGAGAATGCTATTATAGAAGAACAAGAGGAGTTAGATACTATGAAACCAATACCAATAGAAGAAAAAATTAAAAGATATCTATATGGGAAAGTAGCTAGTGAAATTGCATACGCAAAAATAAATTTAGGGCTTAAATTATTAGGTAAAAGAGAAGACGGATATCATGAATTAGATATGGTAAATACTTTAATTAGTTGTCATGATACACTAAATTTTTATGAATCAGCAATAGATAGGATTGAAATAATGACTAGTTGTAATATTTGCCCTTTAGAGGAAAATATTGTATATAAAACCATTATGCTTATTAAAGAAAAATATAATATTAAAAAAGGTTTAAGGGTTGACTTGGAAAAAGGAATTCCAATGGGTGCAGGACTTGGGGGAGGCAGTGCTGATGCTGCTGCAACAATAAGAGCATTAAACAAGCTATGGGAACTTAAAATGACAAGAGAAGAGATGTTATCTATAGCTGAAAAAATTGGTAGTGATGTGCCTTATTTAATTGATGGTGGTTTTGCTAGGGTAACTGGTAGAGGGGAAAAAATTGAAAAAATAGATAATGAGGTCCCATTCTACATTGTTGTTGTATATCCGGATTACGCTTTGTCAACAAAACAAGTATTTTCAAATTGTGAAACACAGAGTTCAAAAGGAAATGTAGATAATATAATTTATTCTATTAATAAAAAAAGTTATTCTTTATTGTCCGTTCATTTATTTAATGATTTGGAGGATTCTGCCAATAAGATAGCGAATCAATTGGGCAAAACATCTCCTCAAGAAATAAAAAAACTATTAAAAGATATGGGATGCGACGCTGTAAGTATGAGTGGAAGTGGATCTGCTGTCTACGGGATTGTAGATGGAGTTTTAAAAATGAAGAGAATTAGCAATTCCCTAGAACGTAATTATCCTGAATATAAAATAATTTTTGCTAAGTCAGTTACAAAAGAATTTCTTAAACAAGAGGATGAAAGACGTAAAGGTCCAGATATAAAAGTCGAGACAAATGATGTAATTGAAGTTACAAAGAAAATTAAAAAGAAAGTAAAAAAGATATATAAGAAGAAAATAAAAAATTTGGAGAAAGAAGATGATTTATTAGGAATTTAGGTCAGAAAAATTCTTTTTAATTAAATAATATTATATATTGATGGTATATAAAATTTTTGTTATTTGTCATAAACCTGCAAAAAATCATAAAAATTAAAAAACGTTTACATTTTTTTCAATAAACTCTTGAAATTTGTTTTTTAAAATGTTATAATTAGGTAAGCAGACAAGAAAGGCAGGATCATTATGAGAATAACAGATGTTAGAGTGAGAAAAATTGAAAATCAAAATCGTTTAAGAGGAGTTGCGTCTATCACAATAGATGATGCTTTTGTCATTCATGAGATTCGAATTATCGAAGGGGCAAAGGGAGTGTTTGTAGCAATGCCAAGTAGAAAAAACAAGCTTGGGGTGTTCAAAGACGTGGCTCATCCTATTAATACTGAAACTCGCTCGGAATTAGAAAAAGTTATTTTGGATGAATTTAATAAACCAGAGTAAGTTTTTTAGATACCAATTTAACATTGGTATTTTTTTATAACTGAATTATTTAAATTGTATAATATAGGAGGGTTTAAGTGGATATTAGTGCAATAATCCTTGCTGCAGGCAAGGGAACAAGAATGAAATCGGAGCTTCCAAAATGCGCCAATCTAATTATAGATAAACCTATGGTTGAATATGTTGTTGACGCTTTGAAAGAATTAAGAGTTAAAAAAATTGTTACAGTTGTGGGATATGGTAAAGAACATATCATTGAATGCTTAGGTGACAAAGTTGATTATGCTATACAAGAGCAACAATTGGGTACGGCACACGCTGTTATGCAAGCGAAGAATTTAATTAATGGACTAAAAGGAATTACGATAATTGCAATTGGTGATATGCCATTTATTAAAAAAGAAACTTTCTATTCAATGTTAATTAGTCATTTACAAGAACAAGCTCAATTAACTGTTTTGACTGTTGATCACCCACAACCATATGGATATGGAAGAATTGTAAGAGATTCAAACAATCAAGTTGTTGAGATTGTAGAAGAAAAAGATTGTACTAAAGAACAAACTACAATTAGAGAAATAAATTCATCTGTATATGCTGTAGACACTGAACTATTATTTGATTGCTTAAACGAAATAAAAAATAATAATTCACAAAAAGAGTTCTATTTAACTGATTTGGTTAAAGTATTTAAAAAGAAAAACTACAACGTTTGTGGATATAAGACTAACGACTATAAAGAATTAAGTGGTATTAATACAAAAGTACAATTAGCTGAAATGGAAGAGCAATTTCAAGCGCAAATAATTGAAAAGCATTTATACAATGGAGTAACTATTCACAACAAAAACACAGTTGTTATTGGAAAAAGCGTTAAGATATGTTCTGGAGTAACAATATTACCAAACACAATTATAACGGGAAATACCGAAATATTTGAAGGCGCGGTAATTGGACCTAACTCTGTTATAAATGATTCAGTAATCATGAAGGATGCAATAATTAAAAATAGTATAGTTGAAAATTCAATAATTGAAGAAAATAATTTAATTGGTCCTTTTGTTGAAATAAAAGACAATAAATAAAAAAATAAAGAATATTGTATTATTAAAAACCTGTTGAAAAATAACCGCATATAAGGTATAATCTAAAAGAAATAGGAGGTACTGTTGTGGCTATAGTACATGGTTCAAAAGTAAAATTATTTACTCTATCTGCAAACGCCAAATTAGGGCAAGAAATCGCAGACTTCATTGGGGTGCCTTTGGCTCATTGCGAAACATTAAGGTTTGCTGATGGTGAAGTGAATATTAACATATCGGAAACAGTTAGGGGTCATGATGTGTTTGTTGTTCAACCAACATCAAACCCAGTTAATGAACGTTATATGGAGTTGTTAATAATGATTGATGCTCTTAAAAGAGCTTCTGCAAAGACAATTAACATAATAATGCCATATTATGGTTATTCACGTCAAGATAGAAAGGCAATGTCAAGACAACCAATTTCGGCGAAATTAGTTGCTGACTTATTAGAAGTTGCTGGTGCATCTCGCATAATTGCTATGGATTTGCATGCTGCCCAAATTCAAGGTTTCTTTAATATACCTATTGATAACTTTGAGGCTTTACCTATATTTATTCAATACTTTAAAGATAAGAATTTAGATGACGTTGTTGTTGTTTCTCCAGATCATGGTGGTACTACTAGAGCTAGAAAATTTGCATTATATTTTGATGCTCCAATAGCTATTGTTGATAAGAGAAGACCAAAGCCAAATGTTGCTGAAGTAATGAATATTATTGGTGATGTGCAAGATAAGAACGTAATTATAGTTGATGATATTATTGATACAGCGGGTACAATAACGGTTGCTGCTAAAGCATTAAAGCAAGCCGGTGCAAAGAAGATATATGTTTGCTGTAGCCATCCAATATTATCAGATCCAGCTATTTCAAGACTTCAAGATTCTGTCATTGAAGAAGTTGTTACAACAAATTCTATATATTTAAATGAAAATAAGAGAATTGATAAAATAGTTCAATTATCTATTGCTAAGATAATTGGTCAAGGTGTTCTTAATATTATTGACGGTAAAGCAATCAGTAATTTATTTACATATGATCCAAACAATAGGTTATAATATATAAAACTAAATGGGAAATTGTCATAAATATATTGTAGGAGTTTTTTTAAACTCCTACAATATATACGACATATATGTTCAGATATAATTCAAAAAAGTTAAAAAAAAGCAAAAAAATATTTGACAACTTCAAAACGCTAGTGTATAATGTTAGGGGTTGTTACGAAGCAGTCAAAAATAATCAAACAAATAAAAAACTTATAAAAAGGTTAATAAATTTGTTGACAAATGAGAATGCATCGTGTATAATTATAAATACTGAAATTGAAAAATTTCAGGTAAATAAGGTCTTTGAAAACTAAACAGAATAACAGGTGGAGCGGGA
>JAEYQM010000006.1 GCA_023410025.1 Bacillota bacterium | reverse complement strand
TAACAATAGGTGGTATAATTGCTGGAATAAAAAGTATGAAGCAAGGAAATAGTTTCTTTAAAGCGTATGATAATTATATTAATCAAAACTGGGCTCAATCATTAGCAATTTCAATGGCACTTGCATTAACAACATTTGCTATTGCTAATCGTGGGAGTTTTTGCTTTAAAGCTGGAACACTTATTGTAACTGAAGATGGATATAAAAAAATTGAAGATGTAGAAGTTGGAGATAAAGTTTTATCATATAATGAGGATACAGGGAATAATGATTATAAAGAAGTAGTTAGATTATTTAGAAACACAACAGAAAAATGGGTTCATATAGATATTGATAATGAAATTATTAGTTGTACGTCAGAACATCCATTTTATATATTAGATGTTGATTGTAGCACACCAATCATTAATTTTGAAGGTCTTAATAATAGCGAGCATAGAGGGCAATGGGTAAATGCTGGAGATTTAAAACCAGGCATGAAAGTATTGTTATCTAATGAAAAAAATGGTATAATTAGAAGCGTAACAAATGAAGAGTTGGATGAGCCAATGGCTACCTATAACTTTGAAGTAGAAGACTACCACACTTACTATGTCGGTGAAAAAGGAATTCTAGTTCATAACACTTGTTCAAAGTATCGAGGGTATAACGAGGGACAAAGTCAAAAGGCTTTTGTAACTAATCGTCATGTGGATAAAATAGATGATTTGGTGCAATCAACAAGGGGAGCTTCTGTTAATATTAACCCTTTACACGAAACCATGAATGTTTTTGATCATGTAGATGAGATAGTATCTATGTCAGACGACCTAATGTATGTTCCAAAACCAACTCTTGGAAATCCAGGACACATCGAAATAGTACCAAAAACACCAATGTCTATGAATAAATTTAATAAACTTCTTGGGCAAATAGAATATCGACCATTTAGATGAAAGGAGAAGAAAATGAGTAAAATAAAAATACTTTTTAGCGAAGACAATGAATTATCAGAGATGGAAGCAGTAAAGTGCCATGGGCATAGAGTTGATGTCATAGTTGTTATTGACGGTAAAGTCTATCATCCTGAATTTTTCACCCCGAACAGGATGTCTTTGGATAGCCAGCAACTTGACAGTTTGAATAAAGATTATTTTCAAAAATTTAATGTTATTATTGTAAAACAGGTGGATAAGCAAACTATTATTAATACAATTTTAGACCTTTCTAAAACTTCATATTTTTCTTACTTTTCACCATATGATAATAAAATGCTCAAAGAACGTGGATTTGAAGATTGGGAGAGTTTCGTGCAAGTATATCCAAGATAAAAGCTCCGATTACTGATGCCAGATGGCTCGCTTCAGAAGGATTGATGAAAATGCATCAGGTATATAGATTTTCTTATGGAACATTATCCACGATCCATTATACGTTAAATAAAACATTACTGTTAATTGATGATTTCAATTTTGTGTTTCCTGTTTAAGTAAAAGGTGAAATTATGAAAAAAAATTTTACAATTATGGAATACCGAAAAAATTAATTATTTATTGATACCCATGATTATGATAATAATAGCAAAATAATGAAACTTAAAGTTGAATTTAATGAGTTTTAGGAAAAAGCCCATTATATTTTTTGGAAGAGGATATTAAAAAATATATAAAACAAATTAATGAAATGTCACTTAATTTAAATGGTGAATCTGTTTTAAATGATAATGAATCAGAATACTTTTTTAAACTATACTATCATTCAAATGAATTATATCTAAAATGGACTATAGGAGATAAAATAATCCTTTCCAGTGGTGAAACTGCGACAGTATTATCATTAGAAATTAAAACTGTTGGCGGACCACAGACGACTTATAACTTTGAAGTGGAAGACTTTCACACCTATTATGTGTGAGCATCTGGTGTTCTTGTTCATAATACTTGCCCTACGGTAAATTATAATGGTGAAGAAAGAGTCCTTTATAGGTGTGGAGACAAGTTTAAATATAATTTAAGAGATGTTGAATTAGATGCTAGCGGAAATGTATTACCAACAAGAGGATTGTAAGTAAATATTGATCCATATAATGCTAATTTACTTAAATTTGGTAAAGCACATCAATTAACATTTTTACCTGATGAATTAACTTTTGTACCTACTCTCGGACCAGGTCATTTTGAAATAGTTCCAAAAGTGTTAACGCCAGAAAGCATCTATAAAGAATTACTTAGTAGAATAATTACTATGCCATTTAAACCATAGAAAAGGAGTATAAAATGAACATTGAAATATTTGTAGAAGATAATTTAGATATTATTGATTTAGATTCAAGAGGATACTGTAGTAGTATTTATGTAAAGAGAGATAATAAATATTATAATATTTTTGCGGTTTGCTTGACACGATTAATGCAAGATATTGATAGAAATAATAATATGAATAGAATTTATACCACAGAGCCTAATTTAGTAATATTAAAGGATACATTGAAAGATACTTTAATACAAACTTTAATAGCCCATGATAATATGTTCTTTTATGAAAAATTGAAAGAATGTAATGTGATTGAAAACAAAATTATGTATCAAATGTCTGAAACACAAATAAAATCAGCCTTAAATAATAATTTACCTATCTCATTTGAAATTAGTAAACTTTATAAAATTAATTAAAAATATTTTTGATAATCAAAACTGAAGCTAACGATAAAAAGTTGGCTTCTTTTTTCAACAATTAATCTTATTATGGCAAAGCATTATATTTTTTTTATATCATAATGAGATTAAAACAATGAATAAAAGCGGTTTAAATTTATTTGGATATTAATAAGTTCAAAAAAGATCTCGAGTAGAATTGAACGACAATCAAACTTAAAGATCTTTTTTAATTTTATGCAAAAAAATAAAAACTTTTTTACTACTAGGACAAATTATGTCTACTTATGGTTTTAAAATGATATCATCTGGTTTTTAGCGCTAGATAATTAACTAAAAATAAGCACCACGACACATAGTTTCTAAACATTGCTATAAAATGTATGTGTTAAGGTGTTTAATGAAGAAAAGGGCTAATATTAATGATTATCATTTCAGGTGCCGAAGTTAGTCCAACGCGATAAATGGGCTAGACTAATATCCCATTTACCGCGTACAGCTTGGCATAGGGAAACATTAATATTTAACTTTAAAACTATAAATATGGTGCTTGGGGAAAATGTACCATAGTTTATGATAAATATGGAGTTGGTGCTAGTAATCCTTTTAGATGGAAAAGTCAATATTATGATAATGAAACAGGCTATATTATATTGATGGAAGTTATTACTCACCAGTTACTAAACAATACATTAATTCTATTGATCCAGAAAGTATATAATCATATAACGGTAAAATATATGGTATTTATCCATATGGAGTAACATCAACAAACTGAACAATGGATATCAGCACAGCACTTAAAAAAGGTGATAAAGTATTGTTGGAAAATGGAAAATATGGTATAATTAAAGGCGTAACATTACAAGAGTTAGAGACACCAGAAACTACAGATAATTTTGAAGTAGAAGACTTCCACACCTATTATGTAGGTGAAAAAGGAACCCTAGTTCATAATATGAATTGTGGTGGAGATTTAGTGGATGATATCGCTACTGGTGGGGCAAAAGAATATTCTATTCATGAAAGCAGTAATTCAGCTTTTAGAGCTGCTAAAAGACATGCTGGTATTCCGATGTCAGAACAACCGACAAGTGTTATACAAAGTGTTGATAGATTAGGAAATGCTATTCCAGGTAGGACATATATTTTTAAAAATGGTACAACTATTATGCAACATAGTGCTGAACATGTTTTTCCGGGTGGAGTGATTATGAGTCCACATTATAATTTACTCGGAAGTAGGATGCATTTTTTTTATCCAGGAGGTTAAAATGAAAAAAGAATATTTAAAAAACTTAAAGGATAAAAAAATCTTGATTAGTTTTTATCCAGAAAATGCAAATGAATGCGTTAACTGGTATGATAAATGCTATATGGAAAGCCTAAATCAATACAAATTAATACTTTTAAAACTTCAAACATTTTTAGTTGATTATAAGAGTAGATTAATTTCCGATTATAATTCATTTGAAAAATTGAATTTGATTGAAAAGAAAAAGGGTATTCAATCTGTATATTCTAAGCTTGGTAAATCATACAATAGTATGTTTGAAAAAATAGTTACTCGAAATGGAACAGATCATATTTGTGCAATTAGTGATTCAAATGAAAACTTATTTGAAACAAAAATTACAAGCATATTGTGTTATGTGGATGATAATTTTACAGATGATGATTTATTTAATAAATTATGTAATCATGAATTTCAAGAATTCGAAGAAGATATTTTGAATGGGAAAAATGTGATTGTTAAATTTAATGATGTGGGTTGTGATGGAAATAGTATTACAATTTATTGCAAAAATATATCTGATGATTTATTTAAATTAATTGAATTATAAATGAATATATTTATTAGAAGTCAGCTAGAAATAGTTGGCTTCTTTTTAATTATCTTAAGATTAACATTACAGAACCATAGCGAGAACAGCAGTGCATGATAGCGTTGGTGGTATGTTCATATGCAGTTGATAGTACTTGAATATGTCGTCAATATGTCGTCAAAGTAACTCGATTATTTAAAAACACAACAGAAAAATGGGATCATGTTGATGTAAATGGGGAGACTATTACATGTAATCCAGAACACCTGTTTTATATATTGAATGCAGAAAACACACCGGTTGTTAGCTTTCAAGGTAGAGATATCAACAAACATACTGGACAATGGGTTGAGGCAGGGAAATTGAAAGTTGGCCATAAAGTATTGTTAAGTAATGGAAAAAATGGTATAATTACAAGTGTAGCAACTGAAGAGTTAGATGAGCAATGGCAACATATAATTTCGAAGTAGAAGACTATCATACTTATTATGTAGGTAGTGAAGGAATATTGGTTATAATGCTTGCCAGGTAACTGCTCCAAATGGAAAAACCTTTTATAGGGGTGGGAACGACTTATTTGAAAATTTAGCTGATGACCTTACAATAATTGATGATATGGTTCAACCTGGTGGTTGTCCATCACTAAATACTGATCTTAAATTCGCAACAATAATATCGCGAGTACGTGGGGCATATACTTTGGATCATATTCCAAAAGGACTTGGTTTAGCTCAAACTGGTAGCAAAGGACATTACGTATTACAAGCCTTAGAACCAATGGCAAAAAATCAATATCTTGAGCTACTAAGTTCCATAACGCTCACAGCTGTTTAAAGGAGGACATATGAAAAAAATCGATAGCATTGAAATTTTCATTGAAAACAATTCCGATGAATATAATGATTTAGTGGAAAACGGGAAAGAATATCGCAAAGATGTCTATGTTAAATATCAGAATAAATATTTCAAAATGAATGTCTATAGTTCTAGATGTTTAATACAATCTATAAACAATAGATATGAGTTGGAAAAAGTATATTTTATTGATAACAATTTGCTAATTGTCAAAAGAGTAAACAAAAAAGATATTATTAATACCGTTATAAAATATGCTGAAAAAAATTATTTTGATCAGCTGAAAGAGTGTCAAGTTATGAATAATGAGATAATGTACCCTTTAGACGAAGTGACAATACAAAGTTATAAAGAAACAAATTGGCCAATTTCGATACAGGTGGATAAATTAGTAAAAATTTATTAAAAAATTAGAAGTCAGCGATAGAAAGTTGACTTCTTTATTTTGTTTGAAACAATACGGTACTTTTTTTTATAATATATAGTTAATATGTTGTTAATATGCTGTTTAAGGAATAGCAAAAATTATTGCAAAATCGAGGTTAAGGAACTAAAAAATTTTTTAACCTCTTTTTTATTATTCAATCATAAAACTGAAAATAATTATTGAAGTTATTGCACTTACAAAAAATAATAAATGATGTTTTTTTAATGTTGATGAGATTATGAAAAATGCTTAAAGTAGAAAGAAGAACGATTCTTAATCTTATTAATCAAAATAAACTAAAAGCATCTAAAATCGGTAAAGAGTGGCGAATACCAAAAGTAGAATTAGATAAGTTTATTGAATTGCAGATATTTATAAATGGTTGAAATCCATTATTCTAGTGTTTCTAAATGGGAGACGGAAGAAACTTATCCAAGACTAGAAACAGTTATTAGATTATGCAAAATTTTTTGCATTAATATAAGCACCATTTTTGGTGAAGATGATTGAGAAGATTTAGACTTTTAATTACATATTTTTTAAATAAAATTTCGTTTCTGCTATTCAGTGTGGAATGCGACATAACTATACTTTTAATACTTCATTAAATAGTTTTATCACTTTTTAAAAGTGTCTACTTTATAGGTTATATTTTATTCATAATGATATTTATAATATTTTTATTGGTATTGAATTGAATTACTTTATTATTATATTAATATGTTTTTTATAGCTAGTTATAAATTGATAAAAATCAGTTAATAACTTTTTTTAATTGTATTTGCCTTTTGATCATATAAGACAATAGTATACACTATTTGATATTTTAATTTGTTTTTAACTTTAATTTTACAATAGACACCAATTTATTTATTATATTTTGAAACATATTGATAAATTATATTGTTGTTTGTTGACAATATTTAGTAAATAATGTTAATATTAAATTACCTAGGTTAATACTTTCGAAAGTAAAAAATTTATAAGGGAGAAAAAAATGAAAAAAATTCTAAGTTTTATATTATTTTTATCATTTATGTTTTGTGGCGTATTTTTACTAGACAACACTATAGTATCTGGTAAGGAATTAGAAAATATTAATTTTAAGCAAAATTTACCTGATTTATATATATATGAAGCTCCAGGCAATAATGTATATTCAATGTGGGCAAACTCAAGTAATTTTGTTACTTTTATTCATCAAGATCCATTTCAAATGGGATACAATACTATTACAGTTATCGCTGTTGCCATGGAAGAAGGATACTATTCAACATTCCAATATGTATATACTGAATATGGAGTTTTCTATACTACTTATATGGGAGAACCATTAGAATGGTATTGTGGTTTGATGGGGAATTGTATTGATGCTGCAGTTTTTGTTAATCCATCATCAAACATTTTTGCTGGTGAACCAAGAATAATGGCAGTAATTGCATCACTTAGATAGTATAATTTAATAAATATAATGTTATAATTAAAAAAAATTATATGCTTACCTTTGTAATTATAAAGGTAAGTTTTTTATATTTAATTATTTTTAAATTTATTTTTTATATCCTTAATTGACAAAAATATAAACAAGAAGTAGAATAAGTCCATTGTGTAAATAGAAAAATATAAAATGTATCAAAAAAAAGTATTTAATATAATAATAAAATAATCTCTATTAAACAAAATTAAAAGCAGCAAAATATTGCAGGACAGGAAAAATATGATACGTATTAAAAATTTAAAACTAGATTTGAAACAAGCAGTTACAAAAGAAATGGAATTAACTAATTTAATGAAATCAGTTATGGCTAAATATCAAATCAAACCCCAACAAATTACTTACTTTGCATTGCATAAAAAAGCAGTAGATGCTAGAAAAAAAGATAATGTCTTTTTTGTATATACAATTGAATTGTCTTCTCCAATCGAAGAATTTCTTTTAAAGAAAAAAGGAACTGACATAACAGTAGCCCCAGATATGAGCTACACTGAAGTTGAAGTAGGTACTGAAGAATTAAAAAATAGACCAGTAATTATTGGTTTTGGTCCTTCTGGAGTATTTGCATCCTTACTTCTAGCAAGACGTGGTTATAAACCATTAGTATTAGAAAGAGGATTAGATGTAAATGAAAGAACCAAAAAAGTAGATAAATTATTTAATAATGGTGAATTTTCAACTGAAGGGAATATTTTGTTTGGTGAAGGTGGAGCTGGAACTTTCTCAGATGGTAAACTAACTACTTCATCAACTGATATAAGAATCCGTCATATGTTAGAAACATTTGTTAAACATGGTGCAGACCCTGAAATAATGTATATTAATAAACCTCATATTGGAACTGATATATTAAGAAATGTAATGAAAAGCATTAGAAAAGAAATTATTAAA
The DNA here is from genome assembly GCA_023410025.1 of Bacillota bacterium. Taxonomy (GTDB): domain Bacteria; phylum Bacillota_I; class Bacilli_A; order ML615J-28; family CAG-698; genus JAEYQM01. Next base: position 45,072 of record JAEYQM010000006.1, on the reverse strand, counting down.
CTTGGTGGGGAAGTAAGATTTTCTTCACAAGTAACGGATTTTATCATTGAAAATGATACTATTAAGGGTGTAGTTGTTAATAATAATGAAACTATTAATACTGATGTTGTAATAATGGGTGTTGGTCATAGTGCTAGAGATACATTTGAATTACTTCACAGTAAGGGATTAAATATGGTTCAAAAACCATTTTCTATGGGAGTTAGAATTGAACATCCTCAAAAGATGATTGATGAATCACAATATGGTAAATTTTCAAAGGCGACTAATTTAGGAGCTGCTGATTATAAATTAGCATATCATGCATCAAATGGTCGTTCAGCTTATACATTTTGTATGTGTCCTGGAGGAGATGTTGTATGTTCAGCATCTGAAGTTGGTCTTCTTGCAACAAATGGCATGAGTGAACATAAGCGTGATCATGAAAATGCTAATTCTGGATTTTTAGTAAATGTTGATCCAAGTGATTTTGGTTCAGACCATCCACTTGCTGGAATTAATTTACAAAGAGAAATTGAACGAAAAGCCTTTATTGCTGGTGGATCAAATTATAATGCTCCAATTCAAAAAGTGGGGGATTTCTTAAATGATCAAGTTTCAACTTCTTTAGGAAAAGTTAAACCATCATATTTACCAGGTTATAAGTTTGCTAAGTTAACTGATATATTACCAAGTTTCATTACGGATACATTAAAAGAAGCATTGCTTGATTTTGATAAGAAAATTAAAGGCTTTGCCATGGATGATGCTATTATGACAGGGGTAGAAACTAGATCATCTTCACCAGTTAGAATAACAAGATCTGAAAACCATGAATCTAATATAAAAGGTCTTTATCCAATGGGTGAGGGAGCGGGTTTTGCTGGTGGAATTACAACTTCAGCAGTTGATGGATTAAAAACAGCTGAACAAATAATTAGTAAATATAAACCATTAAAATAATGATTATAATAATAAATTAGTTAGAAAGTACTTCTAACTTTTTTATTTGAATGGAATAATGAATAAAAAACTTTTTTAATGAATTTTGTCTTTTTGTGTGCTATAATAAATGAAGGTGATTTTATGCAAAGATACTTTATAAATAATGAACAAGTAAATAACGATATAATTAATATAATTGGCGAAGATGTTCATCATATCAAAACCGTTATGAGAATGAAAACCGGTGAAAAGGTTATGGCATGTACAGATGAAGTAAACTATCTTTGCGAGATTATAAGTATAACTGATATAGTAAAACTTAAGGTTTTAGAAGTTATTATAGAAAATAATGAACTTCCTGTAAGTGTCACTATTGCACAAGGATTAGTGCGAAGAGAAAAGACGGAAGAAGTAATTAGAAGAATTACAGAACTTGGTGCTTCTGAATATATACCTGTTGTTATGAAAAGATCAGTTGTTAAAGCTAATAATGAGAAATTAGATCGTTGGGGTAGAATTGTAAAGGAAGCTAGTGAACAATCTCATCGCAATAAATTGTTAACTATTTCTTCTCCAATTACTCTAAAAGAGTTAATTAATAAGAAAGAAGAATATGATTTATGTTTATTTGCTCATTTTGATGAAGATTCAAATAACCTAGATTTTTATATAAAAAATAATAGAATAAAGAAAATATTAGTTTTGGTAGGTCCAGAGGGGGGATTTGATCAAAGTGAAGTTGATTTATTAAAAACAAATGGATTTAAAGTTGTTTCTTTAGGCAAACGGGTTTTAAGAACAGAAACTGCTCCACTGTTTTTAATGAGTGTAATAAGTAATGAATTTGAGGAGTAAAATATGAAAGTAAGTTATTATTCACTTGGATGTAAAGTTAATTTATATGAGAGTGAAGCTATAGTAAATCAATTTATCGAAAATGGATTTGAATTAGGTCAATTTGATGAAATTTGCGATGTATATATAATCAATACTTGTAGTATTACCGAAGTTAGTGATGCTAAGAGTAGAAAGATTATTCGTCAGGCAACTAGAAAAAATCCAGATGCTGTTGTTGCGGTAATGGGATGTTATGCACAATTAAAACCTGAAGATATTAAAGCTATTGAAGGTGTTGATGTATTAGTAGGAACAAATAATCGTCATTTATTATATCCATTAGTTATGGAAAATCTTGAGAATAAAAATAAATCCTTCTTAGTAGACGATATTATGAAAGTTAAAGAATATGAAGAAGTTAAGATGAATCGCCTAAATGATAAAACAAGAGGTTTTATTAAGATTCAGGATGGATGCAATAATTTTTGTAGTTACTGTACAATTCCATATGCAAGAGGAACTGTAAGAAGTAGACAAAGTAAAGATGTTATTCAAGAAATAAAACAACTATCTGAGCAAGGTGTTAAAGAAATCGTCTTAACAGGAATTAATACAGCAAGTTATGGACGTGATTTTAAAGATTATCGTTTTAGTGATTTATTAAATGATATCTTCACACAAGTTACTAATTTAGGTAGACTTAGAATTTCATCAATTGAAATTACCGAAGTTACTGATGAAGTATTAGAAGTATTACATCGTAATAAGGATAAATTCTGTTTACATTTCCATATTCCATTACAAGGTGGATCAAATAAAGTTCTTAAGAGAATGAATCGTAAATATGATTTATCATATTATGAACAAAGAATTAATCAAATTAGAAATCTATTTCCAGGTGTTAATATTACAACTGATATATTAGCTGGTTTTGCTGGAGAAGATGATGAAGATTTCAAGAGTTCATGTAATTTTATTCGTAAAATTGGTTATGGGGAAATGCATGTTTTCCCATATTCAAGAAGACCAAGAACTGTTGCTTATGAATACCCAGATCATGTAAATGAAATTACAAAGCAATTAAGAGTCAATGAATTATTACGTTTATCTGAAATTATGGCATTAGAATATCGCAAAACTTGGGTTGAAAAAAAAGTTGTTGTTCTAGTCGAGAAGGTCCAAAATGGTATAGCCTTTGGCCATACATCTAATTATTTAGAAGTTGAATTTAAAGGTAATGTTGAAAAGAATGTATTTGTTGAAGTGATGATAACTGAAGCAAAATATCCAATTTGTAAAGGAGTAATGGTATGACATTTAAAGACTATAAGTTAAAAGAATATATTTATAAAGGTTTAAATGATTTATCATTTGAAAAACCGACACAAATCCAAGAATTAATAATTCCTAAGGCATTAAAGGGACAAAATATCATTGGTAAATCAAAAACAGGAACAGGAAAGACACATTCTTTCTTAATTCCTCTTGTTCAAAAATTAAATGAAGATTTAAAAGAAGTTCAAGCTATAATTATCTCTCCAACAAGAGAACTTGCTTTACAATTATTTGAAGAAACAAATAAATTAATTAAATACAATGATAATATTGATGCAAGACTTTTTGTTGGTGGATCTAATCGTGATGCTGAAGTCAAAAGATTAGAAAAGTCACAACCACAAATTGTTATAGGTACAATTGGTAAACTTAAAGACTTAGCAGTAACAACAAATTTACTAAAAATACATACAGCCAAAATTGTTGTTGTTGATGAAGCCGATATGGTACTTGAAGCTAGTGAAATTGAAGAAGTAGATGCAGTTTTTGGTAAACTTGAAAAAGATGTTCAAATATTAACCTTCTCAGCAACAATTCCTCAGGGATTAGTTAAGTTTATTAATAAATATCTTGATAAGAGTGAACTTATTGATACAACAAATAATGAGATTTCAAAATCTTCAATTGAACATGTCTTCATTCCAACAAAGAATAAAAATAAAAATGAATTATTATATAAACTATTAACTTCATTTCATCCATACTTAGCCTTAATCTTTGCAAACACTAAAACTAAGGTTGATGAAATAGCTGATTTCTTGGCTGAAAAAGGTCTTAAGTTATTAAAGTTAACTGGTGACTTAGAAGCCCGTGAACGTAAACAAGTTATTAAACGTATTAAAGAAGGTAAAATTCAATTTGTAGTCGCTAGTGATATTGCCTCACGTGGTATTGATATTGAAGGAGTAAGTCATATAATTAACTATGAACTTCCAAATGATATTGAATTCTATATCCATAGAAGTGGTAGAACGGCAAGACATTTATTTGAAGGTTCATGTATTTCCTTTTATGATTATGATGATGACAAATATATCAATAATCTTGAAGATAAAGGTTTGAAATGTGTATATAAAGCTTTAAAGGATGATCAACTTGTTCTTACTAAAGAAAGAAATTATATAAATAAAAAATCTAAAGCAGTTACAAAAGTTGAAGAAGAAATGCATAAAAAAATCCCATTACCTAAAAAGGTTAAACCGGGATACAAAAAGAAACGTAATGATGCTATTAATAAAGAACTTAACAAAATGAAGAGAAAGAAAATTGATTCAATGTATCATAATATGCTTCATAAAAATAAAAAAGATTAAAACAAAAAAAGCTTCTTAGGAAGCTTTTTTGTTAGAATACTCATACACAATGGAGTTAATGAGATTATTTCTTTGTTTTTTCTTTATGGGCAGTTTGTTTTCTGCACTTTGGACAGAATTTCATGATTTCTATTCTATCTGGAGTATTTTTCTTATTTTTTTCAGTTAAATAATTTTCTTCTCCACAAACAGTGCATTTCATTAAGAAAGTTATGCGCATTGTGATTCCTCCTAACAATCTATTTCAACTAATTATACTATAAATAATGTTTAAAAGCAAGTTTTTTTTGTAAAATGGCATATTGTAACCTTTCTTCATTTTTTCTTGTTATTTTTCTAAATTTATGGTATCATTTATAAAGGAAGTTATTACTTATTAATATATGTTAAGGAGGATGTTTTAAATATAATTTAAAACATAATATTTATGGAAAATCAAGTTGTTGAAATAATTGAAGAAGTCGTTAAACCGGCTAAGCTAACAAAAGACGAAAAGAAAAAACTACGTGTTATTAAAAGATTAATAAATAAGGAAATCAATGGTCCAAGAGCGGCAAAACTACTTAAGGTTTCAACACGTCAAGTCAGAAACTTGAAACGTCAAGTATATTTAGATGGTGATAAAGGTATTATTCATAAAAACAGATACAATAAACCTGCTAATACTTATGATGATGAAATTAGAGTAGAACTTGCTCATATCTATCGTACTGAATATAAGGGTATGAACTTTACGGAATTTGCTAAAATTATGCAAGATGAAAGAGGTTTTACGCAATCTCGTAGTACAATATATAATATACTAAGAGAAAAACGTATTAGAAGTCCTCAAAGAAAGAAAGTAAAGAAAAATGTTAAAAAGGAAGTCTAAAGAAGTTAGGGTAGGTAATTTGATTATTGGTGGGAATAATCCCATTATTATTCAAAGTATGGCCAACACTAGAACTAAGGATGTTTTTAGTACTGTAAAACAAATTAAAGAATTAGAAGAAGTAGGATGCCAATTAATACGCGTTGCCGTACTTGATATGGAGGATGCTTTAGCTATTAAGGAAATAAAAAAACAAATTAATATTCCTTTAGTAGCTGATATTCATTTTGATTATCGTTTAGCACTTGCAGCAATTGAATCAGGGGTTGATAAATTAAGAATTAATCCAGGTAATATTGGTTCAATTGATCGAGTTATAAAAGTAGTTGATGCTTGTAAAGAAAAGAATATTCCAATTAGAATTGGTGTTAATCTTGGTTCTTTAGATAAACAAATTGAAAAAGAATATGGTAGAACTGCTGAAGCTTTAGTTCAAAGTGCTTTAAAACATATAAAAATCTTAGAAGACTTAAATTTTTATGACATCATTGTTTCTCTTAAAGCAAGTGATGTTAATATGGCCATAAAAGCCTATAAAATCGCCTCAGATACATTTGATTACCCACTTCATATTGGAATTACCGAAGCTGGTACCGCCTTTAGTGGCGCAATTAAGTCAGCAATTGGAATCGGGATTTTATTAAATGAAGGAATTGGCGATACTTTAAGAGTTTCATTGGCATCTGATCCAATTGAAGAAATTAAGGTTGCTAAAGAAATCCTCTCAACATTCGGTCTTTATAAAAAACCTACTTTAATTGCATGTCCATCTTGTGGAAGAACACAATATGATATGTTCCCTATTGTAAATGAAATTGAAGCATTCTTAAATACAATAAAGGATAGTGATATTAAGGTTGCAGTTATGGGGTGTGTTGTTAATGGCCCTGGGGAAGCTAAAGATGCTGATGTTGGGGTGGCTGGGGGAATTAATGAAGCCTTACTTTTCAAACAAGGAAAGGTAATAAAAAAGATTCCTCAAAGTGAAATTGTTGAAGAATTGAAAAAAGAAATATTAGATATTGTTGATTCAAAATAGTTTATAGTTTGAAAGAATAATTATAATTATATAATTAAAGTAAATAAAAAATTATATATTTACTAATTATATTAAGAAATGAAAAAATCGATATAAATCGATTTTTTTTATATTTGAAGATAGACAAAGTCTTGTATTCATGAATAAATATATTAAGTGTCTTATTCATGAATACAAATATAGCAGTTTGGGAGCTCATTCCATGCTGCGTTAATTATTTGCGGTTTAATTGGATTTTCAAATAGTTTTATTAATCAATAAGCACTTGGAAAAAATAGTTGAATCAATAGATAATATTGAAGTGTTAGTCTTTAAAGAAATTGAACATAAACGTGAGACGAATTTATTAATTTCAATAAAACAAAATAATGAGTTTAAAAAAAGAAACTAGTGATTTAATCCCTACTGATTCAGTTGGGTTTGCTAATAGATACTTGATTTTAAATCATGATTATTTTAGATGTCGTCTAAAATCATGGATTAAATAATTCTAGTGGTAATCCTAGTACTTGTGGCGAAGTTACTGCACAATTTTCATTATGTTATCATAAATTTTATTTAGATAGACGAATTATTAATAAAAATTTTTACCTAATATTAATGATCAAAATGATTTAAATGAAAGAAATACAAACCCTAATTTTAGCTCAAATACAATACTAATTAAATCATACAAACTAAGAAACCAATGTTGAGTTTTTTATTAAGACAATTATGAATTATTAAATAAATGTTTACACAATATGTATAAATAGTGTAAACCATAAAACTAAAAACTAAATATAAAAGAATCATCAAAATAAATATGATGATTCTTTTTTTTGACACATTTCTCACTTATTAAATGCTTTAATATACCAAGGTGAATCAAATGGGAAAAGAAAAAAAATCAAAAAGTGAAAATGAGAAAAAACAGACACCATTTTATTATGAAACAATAGGGTTTATATCAATAATAATAGTTATTGTAGTTTTTGGTCGCCTAGGGAAAATAGGTAGTTTTCTAACCATTACTTTTATGATAATATTTGGTGACTGGTATTGGCTATTTGTTTTAATTGTTTTAATATTTGGAATTGTTAATATATTGACTCATAAAAGTTTTAATTTTAAGAATCAACGATTTGTTGGATTTGTTATATTGTGTATTGGTCTAACAGTTGTTTCTCATTTTAGTGTTCATAAAATAGTTATTAATAGAAATCAAGGATATTTTACTGAAACTTTAAACCATTATTTATTATTCCTAAAAACCCAAAACTATAATTATGTATTAGGTGGAGGAATAGTTGGAGGAGCAATATTTTTTATTTTATATTATTTATTAGGAATAGTTGGAGTATTACTAATATCAATGATAATTATTGTTTTAGGATTAACAATGGTATTAAACAAATCCTTAGTTGATATTTTTAATTATTCATTGGGTAAATTTAAAAAATTTAAGACAATATCAAAAAATTTTAATAATTATTTTAAGTATGAAATTGGAAAAGTAAAGGTCAAACCAATTGTAGATATTTATTCAAAGAATAAAATGGTAAGTTTAAAATTATTTGATAATTACCAGCATGAAATGAACTATAGTTTTCAAGAAAAACATAGTTTAGAAGTAAAGAGTTTAATCATCTCTGTTTTAAACAATATGAATATAGAATATCGGGAAATTGCAATAAAAATAAGTTATGCTATTACAACTTTTAAATATTATTTTTATAATCAATTTGATATAAAATCTTTAAATGATAAATTATCTGATTTACTTGATGAAAAGATTTATATAAGTAGGTTTAATAATAGTGTTATAATAGAAGTAGCAAATAAATATGTTTCATTGCTTTCTGTTAAGAATCTTTTAAGTAAGCAGTCTATTTTAAATAACTATTTAATGCCATTTGGGATAAATACTGAAAATGAAATAGAAGAAATTGATATGGCTAAAGAAAGTAATTTGTTAATTGTCGGCGAAGAAAATAGTGGAATAAGAAATTTTATATATTATTTTGTTTGTTCTTTATTTACAAAAATTAATATTAGTAATTATGAAATTGACTTATATGATCCAATTGGTGAATTCAAACACCTACAACTTTTTAAAAAAATAAATAATGTTAATGTTATTGATTTTTGTAATGATGTCATTAAAGATATTGAAGAAAGAACGGAAACTATAAAAAAACATAAAGTTCAAACTATTGATGAGTTTAATAAAGTCTTAGAAAATGATGGACAAGAACTTATGAAGAGAAAATATGTAATCTTTAATTATAATGATTTTGAAAACAATCGTATTATTGAAGATAAATTAATGTACATTATGCAAATGGGACATTTTTGCGGAGTTATTTTTATAATAATTTGTAGGAAACCAAAAAGTATTAGTAATGTTATAATAAGTACAGCTAAAATAAAATTATGTTTTAAACTAGGAACTGTAAAGGATAGTATTTATATGTTAAGTGATCCTAAAGCTTTTTATTTGGATAATAAAGGTGAAGCTATATTATTATATCGAGAAAATCAAACAAGAATACAAACACCTATAATTACAGATAACGAAATTGAAAAAGTAATTAAATCATTTTAAATTAAAAACCATATTATTTATATAATATGGTTTTTAATTGTATGACAATAAAAAAAGTGGTAAATCTAGTATAAGATAAACCACATAAATTACTAAATATTTATTTCTTTTTAGCTTTTAAAATTGCATCATGCCTTTCTTTTAATGCAAGTTCATATTTAGATGTTGTTTTTGGTTCAAAGTATTTCGCATCCTTAATATTATCTGGTAAATACTGTTGATCAACCCAAGAACCTGGATAATCATGGGGATATAGATACATATTGTTATATGTACGTAAATGATTAGGAAGTGGTCCTGTTTTACCATTTTCAATATCACTCATCGCTAGGTCAAGTGCTGAATAAGCAGAATTTGATTTTGGTGATAAAGCTAGTTCACATACAACAACGCTTAAAGGAATTCTGGCCTCAGGCATCCCAACTTCTAAAGCAACCTCACATGCCGCTTTTACTTTTGGTCCCATACCTGGATTTGCTAGACCAATATCTTCATAAGCAATAACTGAAAGTCTTCTTATTAATGGAAGTAAGTCATCAGCTAATAATAATTTAGCAAGATAATGAAGACTTGCATCAACATCACTACCACGAATTGATTTTTGTAATCCACTTAATGTGTCATAATAATTATCTTCATTTTTATCAATAGCAATTGTTGGTTTTTGAATTATTTCATTTACATCTTCAATTTTAATAATGTTATCAGTAATTATATAGCTTATTCCTTCAATACAGTTTAATAAAAATCTTACATCGCCACTTGCTCTTTTAGTAAGTAAGTCTAAAGCTTCATCAGTAATTGATAAATCACTATTTAGTTTTGATAATGCTGTTATTGTAATCTTTTTTAAATCATCTTGTTTTAATTCATTCAGTTTAAAGATTAAGGTTCTTGATCTTATGGCTGGATTAACAGAATGATAGGGATTAATTGTTGTTAGACCAATTAAGATGATTTGTCCCTTCTCAACAAATGGTAAAAGATAATCTTGAATATCTTTTTTCATTCGATGAATCTCATCAACAATCAAGATAAATCTTTCATACATTTGTGATGAAGTTATAACATCTTTTAATGCTTGTTTATTATCAGTAGAAGCATTAAATGTTGAAGAGGGAATGCTTAATTCTTTACAAATAGTTAATGCTAGAGTAGTTTTACCAATTCCAGGACTACCATAAAGAATTAATGATGTAATTTTATTGTTCTTAACCATTCTTTTAATTGGTCCATTGTTACCAATTAAATGATCCTGACCATAAATATCATCAAGTTTTTGAGGTCTAAGTTTATAAGCTAATGGTTCCATAATATCAACTCCATTAACTTATTTTATCATAGATATTTTTAAAAGTAAATTTAATTATTTAAATCTCTTGATTAATGGTTTAAAGTTTACACCTATTACTCCACCAAATGAGGCAGCTAAAATATAGGTTACAATCTTAACAAAAGTCTTAAAATTAAAGTCTACTTTTAGGATTAAGTTAATTAATAATGTAACAAAAATAATAATTAAAGCCGAAACTAATCCTTCTAATAATCCATTCTTTTGGGCAACATTTGCTGAAAAAAATCCAAGAAATAGGAAACAAAAAATGCCAATAATAAATGTCCAAATATTAAATGTTCTCATTTCATGATTTACTTTACCTGAGTAAATGAGTATTGCATAAATAACCGTAACAATGGATAAAATAATCAAAAAGAATAAATAAATATAAATAAATTTTTTTAATGAGTTTTTCATTAGATCACCACTTAAATATATGTAGTTTTAAAAATATTTAGAAGGAGTAAATATGCTAGAAATTTTATTAAAATCGACAATTATATATTTTTTACTGTTAATTGTTATAAAGTTCATGGGAAAAAGAGAAATTGGGCAATTAAGTGTATTTGATTTTACTGTATTACTTATAATATCAGATATATTAGTATCAGGAATTGATAAAAGCAAAGAGTTCATTTATCATATTTTAGGAATTATTTTAATATCAATTATTCAAAAACTATTAGCTTTCTTATTACTTAAAGTAACTAGTATTAGATCATTGCTTGATGGTAAACAATCAATTATTATCTTAAATGGAGTTTTAAAGGTAAAGGAAATGAAAAAACAAAACTATAATGTTGATGACTTAATTATTCAACTAAGACTTAAAAATGTTGCTTCACTATCAGAGGTAAAACATATGATTCTAGAAACTAATGGTGATATTAGTGTTTTTAAATATGAGAAAGAAGAAGAACCAAATACAAGTTCATCAATCCCTATAGGACAAAAAAAGACTAATCCCAGTAATTGTACAAATGAGATTAATCCCTTTCCAGTTATTATATCAGGTAAAGTAAATAAAGATAACTTACAAATAATTAATAAAGATATTAATTGGTTAAACAAAGAATTAAAGAAAGTAGGAAAACAAGTCGAAGATATTTTATATGCAAATTTTGAATATGGTAAATTATTTATTATGAAAACTGATAATCTTTAAATAAATTAATAGAAGAATGAAAGAAACTATCAATAGAATAGAAGATATAATATAGTTTATATTTCCTATTTGTAAAATGATAGAAAATAATGATAATATAATTGTTATTAAACATAAATTAATAATTCTTATTCTTCCAAGACTAAACTTATATATTTTCTTTAAATACATAAAAATAACAGTATTTAGGAAAATGGTTGATATTACAAAACTTAAAATTAATCCTTCATTTAAGAAAAGTGGTAAAGTAAAAATTAATATTAATTTTATAACATCATTAATACAACTGATGATTAATAATTTTTTATTACGATTCGTAGCCTGCATAATACTAATTAATGATGGTTGAATATATAAAAATATAAAGAAAAGACTATATTTAGTTGATAAATTTGCACCTATTTTTGTACCATAGATTAGTTGCATAAATTCAGGTGAGTATAATATTAAAATAATCGTAATTGGAATTGCAGGTAGGATTGAAAAGAATAGTGTTGAAGAAATTAAATTCTTTAGTTTTTCAGGGCTTTGGGAAGCAACATCAGGAACTACAGCCTGTGATATTGCCATAGGAATAAATAAAAACATTGTAATTAAAGGTATTGCATAAGCATTAACTTCCCCATATTTTAATACAATATCGGTATTGTTTACTTTTAATAAACCTAAAGCAAATGTGAATATAATTGGCTCTAAAAAGAATGTTATATTTCCAAATAATCTTGATGCAGTAATTGGAAAGCAAACGTCAATTATATCTTTTGTTTTATAGTAATTAGTTGGTGGTGTTTTTTTAATTTTTAATAAAACATAGAGTATTGAAAATATTTCCCCAAAACTCATGGCAATTATAGATATACTTACAGCCTTTTCTATTCCTTGATCTTTAAACTTAATAAGAAGAAGAATTGAAATTAGAATTCTACTTATTTGTTCTATTAAAATGGATAATGAACTAATATTTACTTTTTTTAAACCATTATAATATCCTCTATAAATGCTATTAAAAGCCGATAGATAAATTAAAGGAATTGATAATAATAGTGGATAAAATGCATTTGGTTGTCTAAGTAGTGTATAAGTTAATACCCTAATAAATAAAAAGACAAGGATGCTAATGATTGTTGAAGCAATAATAGCAATTTTTATTGCTTTTTTTATTATTCCATAATCATTGTTTTTAGCAACCATTTGGGTAACTCCAGTATTAAGTGAAAATGAACCCAAACTTAAAAATAACATAATTGATGGCAAAACAATTATATACAGTCCAATACCTTCTTCACCAAGAAGTCTGGTTAATACAATTCTGTTTGTAAGAGCTAAAATCTTTATAAACAAACTGCATATTATTAAAATAACTGTGTTTTTAAAAAGTACATTTTTATTCACTATTTATCCCTCATTTTATTCTATGATTAGTAAAATGTTTTATGTGTAATTAAATTTGATAAATAATGTGGCATTTTTCAATAATTTTTGATATAATAATAATATTAGGAGGGTTTTTTTAATGAACTACAAGAATTTTATACAAGATGTAAAGGATTTTCCAAAGGAAGGCATATTGTTTAGGGATATAACTCCACTAATGGCCAATGGACCTGCTTTCAAATCAGCATGCGATGAATTAACAGAATTTGCTAAAGAAGTGGGGGCTGAAGTTATTGTTGGACCAGAATCTAGAGGGTTTATATTCGGTTGTCCAATTGCTGCTAATCTTGGAATCGGATTTATCCCCGTTAGAAAACCTAATAAATTACCAAGAGAAACAATTAATGTTTCATATGATTTAGAATATGGAAGCAACACATTATGTATGCATAGAGATGCAATTATTCCAGGTCAAAAAGTATTGATCATTGATGATTTACTTGCAACTGGGGGAACAATTAAAGCAGCTATCAAGCTTGTTGAAGACTTAGGTGGTATTGTTGCTGGTGTTGCCTTTTTAATCGAATTAGAAGATTTAGAAGGTAGAAAATTATTAGAAAATTACAAAATTAAAACTATTATTAAATATTAAAAAAATATTTTGTTGAAAGGTGGTGTAATATATGGTTTCAACAATGACAATTGAGAAAGTACTAGCGTGTGCATCTAAATATATAACTAATCAAGCAAACTTAAATATGATAAAAAGGGCATATGAACTGGCAGAACTTAAACATCGTGGTCAGTTTCGTAAATCTGGTGATCCATATATACAACACCCACTAGAAGTTGCATATATGCTATGTGAACTACATACGAGCCCGGCAACAATTACTGCTGGATTATTACATGATATTGTAGAAGATACTGATGTTACAAAAGAAGAAATGATTGAAAATTTCGGAAGTGATGTCTATTCAATAGTTGATGGAGTTACTAAAATTAGTCAGTTAAAATATATGACTAAGGAAAAAGCACTAGCAAAGTCCCATCAAAAAATATTACTTGCAATGGCAAAAGATATCCGTGTAGTTGTTGTTAAGTTAATTGACCGTGTTCATAATATGCGAACATTAGAATTTCAATCTCCCGATAAACAAAAAATTATCGCAACAGAAACTTTGGATTTATACGCGCCCTTAGCTCACAGGCTGGGTATGTATCGTATTAAAGCTGAGTTAGAAGATCTAAGTTTAAAGTATATAGATCGTCAACAATATAATAATGTAAGCAATTTAATTAACAAACAAAAACTTGCTCGTGAAGAAGATATCAATAAGATGAGTGCCCGTATACAAGATATATTAAATCATAATAATATTTCTGACTACGAAATAAAGGGAAGAGTAAAAAATATTTTCAGTGTTTGTAAAAAGATGGAACAAAAAAATCTTGAGTTCGAACAAATCTATGATTTGCTAGCATTAAGAGTATTAGTTCCTTCAATTGAAAATTGTTATCGGGTATTAGGTTTAGTGCATGGTGAATGGACTCCAATTCCTAAAAGATTTAAAGACTATATAGCAACTCCTAAACCCAACCTTTACCAAAGTTTACATACTACGGTAGTTGGGATTAATGGTAAAATTTATGAAATTCAAATCAGAACTTATGAAATGGATAATATCGCTGAACTTGGGGTTGCTGCTCACTGGGCCTATAAGGAAGAGAACAAAGGATATACTCCTGAAAAAGAACAAATTGAAATTTCTTCAAAATTAAAATGGTATAAAGATTTACTAACCTATGCAGAAATTGGTGAAACAGAAGATGTTGACCCACTTCAAAATATTAAAGAAGATATTTTTAGTGCCAATGTTTATGTCTTTACTCCCCGTGGGGATGTAATTGACTTCCCTAATGGAGCAACACCACTTGACTTTGCATATAGAATCCATACAGAAGTTGGTAACAGAACAGTTGGAGCAATTGTAAACAATAAAATTGTTCCACTAACCTATAAATTAAAAACTGGTGATGTTATTGAAATTAAAACATCTAAGAATTTTAATGGTCCAAATGAAGCGTGGTTAAAGATTGTAAAGACATCCCATGCTCGTCATAAAATTGTTGCTATTTTAAATAAGAGAAAACGTGATGATTTAATTTTTAAAGGTAAAGAAGATTTTGCTTTGGCTTTAAAACAAGAAAACTCTAATTTAAAATTAATTGAAAAAACAGTAGTTGACATGTTTGGTAAATATGATATTAAGAATCTAGATGATTTCTATTATGAAATTGGCAAGGGTTCAATATCAGCGCGTGGAGCTGTAAATAGATTACTTGGTAATAATGTTATTGATGAAGAATCTTTATTAAAACAATATGAACAGGATAAACGCGTTGTCAGACATAAAACAATTAATGATTTTGGTATTTTAATTGACGGACTTGATAAAGCTAAGATTCATCTTGCTAACTGTTGTCACCCAGTAATGGGAGACCCAATAGTCGGTTATGTAAGTAAGGGTTCTGGAATTATTGTTCATAGAATTGAATGTCATAATGTTCTAAATAGTGAAGAAGAGCGATTTATTGATGTAAGTTGGGATCCTGAATTTAATTCAAGAGGTTATGAATCTTTAATTCAAATTACATCATTTGATCGTAAAAATATCCTTGCTGATATAATAAATGTTTTAAATAGTACGGCTGTAAGTATTTCATCAATTAATTCTGGTAAAAATAAAAATGGAGATGTATCCGTTAAAGTTAAATTAATTGTAAAGAATCTTGAAGTATTAAATCATGCAATTGTTAATTTACAAAAAATTTCAGATATATATGAAATTGAAAGGTTAATTAAATGAGAGTAACATTACAAAGAGTTAGTTTTGCTAGTTGTACAGTTGAGGGTAATATTACCGGAAAAATCAATAAAGGATATTTGTTGCTTGTTGGTTTTACCCATGAAGATAATACAACTATCGTTGATAAAGCTGTAAAGAAGATTGTAAATTTAAGAATATTTGAAGATGAAAATGGAAAAATGAATTTAAATATTCATCAAGTAAATGGTGAAATATTATCAATTTCTCAATTTACCCTTTATGCAAATACATCTGAAGGAAATAGACCTTCATTTGTTGAGAGCATGAAACCAGATATTGCTAAAGAATTATACAATTATTTTAATAACAAATTACGCGAAAATAATTTAAATGTCTATGAAGGCATCTTTGGTGCCCATATGGATATTAATCTTGTAAATGATGGTCCTGTGACTATTAATTTTGAGTTTTAACACTTTCCTTCGGAAGGTGTTTTTTTTATATTATAATATATATTATAATATATTTTACAAATATTTTAATGTCAACTTTTGTGGTTTAATGTTAAAATAAAACAAAAAATGTAAATTAACGATTGTTAATAATATTTAATTATTGTATAATATATATAATGAGAGGAAAATATATGGCGAATATTCAATTGAATCCAAGATGGATATATAAATATATTAATAATGGCGTAAAAAAGAATTGTGTTTATATAGGTGACATAGGATCAAATAAAATTATAGTTGGAGAAATAGGTCAACCTGATCCTAATAGAAATTTCGTAATAATTCCAAGTATGAATGATGTTTTATTTTTAGATAGTTATTTAATTTTTAAAGAAAATAATATATTATCTAATCTATATTTAAAGGGTAAACCAATTAAAATTGATGCAGTTTTATTTACAAAACTAATTAACTCGATTATTAATAATTTAATTAATAATTATAGTAATGAATGTCTTCAAACAATGTTCAATAATTTTTTACCATCGACAAATACATTGAACGATAATTCCTTACCGGAAAATATGTTAAGATATATTTTTTGGAATATTGAAAAGAAAAAGTTAAAATTTGATATTTTAAATGTTCTTCCACATATCATGAAGAATTGTGTATATTTTGCTTATTTAGGTAATAACATTGGATCAGAGATAGATAAACTTAGACCTGTATTAATATGGAAAGAACACATTAATTTAAACAATAATTTGTGTAATTCATATTTTGTGTTTCCAATTTCATCTAAATTAAAAGGTAAAAAATATTATTATAATGTGCCAATTACTATTAATGGAGAATTAAATATTGTTAAAATTAATGATGGTAGAAGAATTGATATTAGAAGAATTAATAAACCAGTTATTGATGAGAATACTAATAAAACTTATAAAATTTTAGATCAAGATATAGATAACATAAAAAACGCGATAAAAAAATATTTTCAAATTTGATCTTTACGTATGAATTTTTTTATTTTATAGCATAATATATAGTAGATACAATTCAAATGTATAAAAAACTTGACATTTTTATCTCAATGTAGTAAAATTGAATTGTATTAAAAGCTAACCATGGTTTTTATATCATGGATTGTGGAGAAATTCAAAAAGACATCAACTTATAGTTGGTGTCTTTTTGCTTTTTAAAAGATTTATAAAATTGATTTTAATAAGAATATTCCAATTTATTCAAATTTATGATATAATAAAATATAAAGTGAGGTAATATTATGAATTTAAAAGTAAAATATCAAGAACTAACTACTTTACCTTATGGAATTGAAACAATTGAAAAGATAAAAGAATTTAATAATCTTTGTGTTATAAATCAAAACCATGAATATTACTATTTATCAAATTTATTAATAATTGATAATTTAACTGAACTAAATAGATTAGATGAAGCTTTAAATATCATAATTCAAGATATTACTGATTTTGATACGGCTACTTTTAAATATATCTATGTTTCTTATTTAGATAGAATAATTTACTTATACATTAAGAAAAGAAATTATAAAGTTGCTTATCGATATATATTTGAAAAGAGAAAATTTATAAATAATGATTCACGTGATGAAGTTAACCGTTGGTACTTGGAGGTTGCCTATATTTACGCGGAAATCGGTCAAAAAACAAAAGCATTAAATTCATTGAAAGCTATATTAGAAAATCTTCCAAATGAAGAATTGTTAGCACATACCCTAAGTAATATAACAAAGTTATATATAGACCAAGATATGCTAGTAGAAGCTAAAAATAGTTTAAATGAATGTTTAAAAATTATAACTGATGAAGATGGATTAAATTATTGTAATTACTTACTTGCTCAAATATTAGAAAAAGAGGGTAGAAATAAAGATGCTATCCAATTATATGAGGAGATATTTTCAAGTGGGGTTACTAATGATTATATTTCAATAGGAATTGATTATTTGAATTTAATGATTAGTATGGGTGATTTTGATAAAGCTAAAAAATTTATTATCAACCTTTCACCATTAGTTGAAGAGATAGAAAATTTAGATATAAAAAAGAACTTATATTTCCAACAATTAAGATTAATATTAACTCAAAACAATATTAAAGATGGTAATCAAATAATAAAAGAAATTAAAGAAGTTGATGAGAAAATCATTTATAATGATATATTTACATTAAATGAAATTTTTGATGAAGAAAATGAACATGAAAGTTATATAAAATTGAATGGTTTAAATAATAAGATTATTCATTTAATTGAATCATTAAAATCTGTCTTTTCATTAGGAGAGATCCGTGATGTTTTTATGGACTTTTCTAAAAAATTAGAATCAATTTTTAAAGTTGATGAAATAACATTTGGTATTTATGATAAGATTATTGTAAATCAAAAATATGATCAAATTGTTTATTTTAATTATAAAAACACAAGATTATATGAAAAATTGACTAGTTATGATGATTTAAAGAATACACTTGTTGAAATGATGATTACAACAAACAAAGAAGTAAGTGTTGATTTATCATATAATAGACTATCAATTAATGATGTTTTTACAAAAAAACCTTATGTGGAAGGAAACATTAATTATGTTTTAGGAATCCCTTATTTTGATGAAACAGGTTTATATTTTTCTATAATCTTTAAATCGAAGAATGTTGATATAACAGCTACAGAGAATGCCATCATCTTAAGAATTGCTGCTAGTTTATTAGAAAGAAGTCTTGTTACATATTTCTTAAATCGAAAAGCAAGTGTCGATAATTTTGTATTATCAACAGTATTAAAGAATTCAAATCATTATTATATTTATCATTATGGTAACAAAGTAGTTATTGATGAAAGATTAGCAACTATTATTGGTTATGAAACTACAAGTATTGATATCACTAAGTATATGGAATTAATGCCTAAACAAGATGCACAAAATTATTCATTAATTGACTTTAATGCTGCAGGAAACCATAATTTAAGTTATACAATAAAGGTAAATAATGTTTATCATCATGTTAATGAAAATATTATTAGTAGCTATCAAGATGGAGAATTTTTCTATGTTGGAACTTTAGCTTTACTTGCTGATAATCAAATTAGTTATGATGATGAAATCTTTGAAAAGAAAATTGAAGAATTTAAAAATAAAACAAGTAATATTGAATTTAAATTCTCTTTAATTCGAATTAAGGCTGAAAGTAATCAAGTTAATTTAATTGAAGAAGTCTTTAACTTAAAACCTTATTTTTTAAGTGATAATGATTATATTATTTTATTAGAAAATGAAGTTAATCAAAAAACAATTGATAAATATTTAAATAATTTAAATATGAAAGCAGCAGTTGTTCGTTATCCAAGGGATTTAGTAAATATTGATGATATTGTTAAGTATTCTAAAATTAGCTTGGATAACTCTATTACTTACTTTACAGAAGAAGTTTATCATAAATACTTAAAGAAAGTTACTATTAATAATTTAGTGAAAGAAATGCTTAATACTAAAATTGATGTTTTGTTTAATCAAGTAAATGATAAGACATTAGGATTTGAGGTAACATGTAATATTAGAGGAACAACTCTAAAAGATAATTTAAGAAAATTATTAGAAGAAGAAAATCTAGTTAATTTAGAACAATATTTATATAATAATTTTAAAGCCCAGGATCTTAAAAAATTTTACTACATTTATTTCACATCTAAATCACTTAACCAAATAATCAATAACAATTTATTAAAACCAAAAAATAACATAATATATATAGTAGATCAATTCGATAAGAAACTAAAAGAAAATTTATTAGTTCTAAAACAGGAAGGTTTAAAATTTATTCTTGATTATAAAATCTTAGAAAACTTTAATATTTATGAACTTGTTAGTTTAGGAATATATGGAATTTCTATAAGTGAAGGAATTGATAATAATCTAAGAAAAGATATTATGCAAATAGCTTCAACATTAAATGTTGTTTTATATACTGCATATAAATATCCAGACTTTGATAATTGTATTTATCGAACTGATGTTATAGTTGAGGAAAATTAATGATAATAAATAAAGATTATAAAAAATACTTAAATATATTTCTTGATATAATAGAAGAAAAAAGTTTAAAATCACAACTATTTACTAATGATTTTTATTATAATATGGCTAAAACATCAGGAAAGACATTAATTAATATTGAATTATTAATTAATGAATATCTAAAGGATAATAGTGATTTTTTAAATGATGGTGATAAAATTGTATCCCTATTTGGCGTTCTTCAGGGTTTGTTTGTTGGGATTGACTCAATATATACAATAGGAAGAGCGACAGGACTTAATAAATTAATGATTAACATCAACCAAAACGAAGCTTTAAGAAGTATAAAACACATTAGAAATGATGTTGTTGGTCACCCAACATTCAGATATTATGATGATAAATCAATAGGTTATTGTGCTCTTGATTTAGATAATATTGAATTTTCAAAGGTCAAATATCATGTTTATACTAGTAAAAATAAGAAACTTCATGTGGAAGAAAGAAATGTCGATATTAAAGATTCAATTACTAATTATTTTGATGAAATAGTTGAAATATTAAAAAGAACTATTCAATATTTTGATATTTTAAAAACTCATCAAAAATCAAATATTTCTGTTATTGTTAATGAATTAGGATTAAGATTTTCTAAAGGAAAAAGTGATATAATATTACTTGAAAAGATAAAAAATGATTATAACCAATTATTTGATTTTTCAGCAAATACAAATAACCGTGTTATTTGGAGGCTTAATTTAATTTCTTATTTATTTAATTATGAAAATAAAAACGAATATACAGAATTTCTAACATTTCAAGAGATATATAAATTGTATTCACTCCTATATAATTTCGAGAAGAAGATTGATAATTCTTTAAAATACAAATTTATTAGATTTAATCATAATAAAGAATTTAAATACTTAAAAGCGAAAATGGGAAGATTAAAGAAAGATAATTTTAACTTTTCTATTCTTCATGATCCCAAACATCCTCTTTATGTATCTAATATAAATATTTTAATTGAAGAGTTTAAAGATGATGAAAATTGTAAGAATCTTATTTCTTGGATTGTTGAGCAAGTTAATAAGTTTGATATGAAAATGCTATACTTAATTGGGTCAGAATTAAAAAAATAATTGCTTAATTTCTTATATTTGGTAAAATATTAGTAGACAAGGAGTTAAATATGTTTATTGTAAATTTTTTAGCGGCACTAGTTAATCCAAGAAAAATGGTAAGATTTGCTAACATGCCAATTATTATTTCGGTTGCAATATTTTTGTTAGGTTCATATATATTAGCATTACCTCATATGCATTATGTAAGTGATCATCGATATGAAATAGTAGAAGAACAAAATTCGTTTGATTTAATGATTTTTTCAAAATTAAGCGAAAATGATCTAGCAACTCTACGCAGTACAAACGCAAAAGTTGAAAATGGTACTATTTTAAGAACTGAAACTATGCATGAAGGGGAACCTTATATATTTGACGTCGTTTATGATAATGTTGTAACTCATATTTATATTGTTTTTGATCTATATAATGTTTTAGATAAAACAGAAGAACCTAATTATGATATAGCAACTAGATTTGGTACTATTCAAAAAAATGAAAATGAAGATTATTACTTAATGGTTTTCTATCAAGATCGAGTATATTACCAAATGCCAACAAAGTTCAAACAAATACCATACGCAACAAATGATTATTTAGATTTTTCATCAATTGAAGATGGTAAAGAAATTTCTTATTTTATGATGGATATGTATATGCCATCAATTAAAAGTGAAACAACATTTACTTCATTTATTAGTACGGTTGTTTACACATTTATTATTATTTTAATTGTTTGGTTATTTTTCAAGTTTAGTGGGTCAATTATAACCCTAAAAGAATTCTATAATATGGGTTCTTTATCTTCAATTGTACCTCTAGCTTTAATGTTTATATTCTCGTGGATTTTCCCTACTTTAAACTTAATGTTCTATTATAGTACACTGTTTGGATTATATTTTCTTGTAATTATGTTTTATATTAATAGTAAAGGTAAAGTAGAATAATTTTATACTCATCTGCATATAGTTAATTAGACTATGGAGGATGAGAATATTGTTGAAGAAAAACCAATTAGCTTTAATATTATTGACATTAATTATGATGTTGACAGTTTACTACATTAAATCTCCTTTCGATAAAGATAAGGGTGATAATGGTAATGGTGATGATACAGGTGATGTATCAGGACGTATGGAACAATTAACTTTAAAACGTTTGGCTCTTAAAGATACTCGAAAAGAAGCTGTCCTTGAACTTGATGCAATTATTGCTAGCAATGAAGCAACTGTTGCACAAAAGAATGCTGCTGTTTTAGAAAAACAAAGACTTAATTCTATTACTGAAAAGGAAATACTATTAGAACTTGCTATTATTGGTAAAGGTTATCGAGATGCCTTTGTTCATGCAACTAATGAAATTATTCAAGTTACTATCGTTGCTGACGAACATTCCGCATCAACAGCTAATGAATTTATGTTAGCTGCATTAAATGAATTTGAAGGAATTTGTGATTATGTTAAGGTTACATTCCAAACGGCTCAAGAAGTTATGGGGAATGCAACAGAATAGAACTTTATGCATAAATAACATGACTTTTATATGTTGGAAGTCATGTTTTTAATTCGTTAAGATAAAATAAAAAAAACTTTAAAAAAACGGCTTAGTGTGATAAAATATATATATAAGATAGGTGAAGTAGTATGAAAAGAACAATTACAAGAATTATTGCAATGTTATATCTATTTAGTTTAGAAATAAACGAAGAAAGTAAATTAAATGACATTATAAACATGATTGATGAAGAAGTAGAATACGATGAAGAGTTTTTATGGACAATCATCAATGGTGTAAGAGAAAATATCGATGAACTTGATCACATCATAAGCAGATATTTAAAGAAATATACAATTGAAAGATTAAATTTAGTAGATAAGAATTTAATGAGAATTGGTGTTTACGAAATGAAATATCTAAAAACACCAACCCCAATAATTATTAACGAGATTGTTGAAATTAGTAAGGAATATAGTGATTTAGACAATTATGAAGCAGCCAAATTTAATAACTCCTTGCTTGATTCAATCGCAATGGGGTTAAACAATGGAAAATAAGTATTTAACTGTCTCAGCATTAAATAAATATATAGCATATAAATTTGATAAAGATATTCATTTACAAAATGTTGTATTAAAAGCAGAAATATCTAATATCAGATTATCTAATGGAATTATGTACTTTGTTTTAAAAGATGAGGAGTCAGAAATTGATGCCCTCATGTTTTCAAATAATGTTAACCGACTTAAATTTAATCCAATTGATGGAGCCACGGTTTTAGTAAGTGGTAAAATTAATGTTTATGTTAAAAAGGGAAGATATTCAATCACCGTTAACACTATGGAAGATATTGGATTAGGTGAAGCATATCTTAATTTTATTAGGCTTAAGGAAAAACTTGAAACTGAAGGCTTATTTGATATAGACAAAAAATTACCAATTCCTAAAATGAGTGAAAAAATAGGAGTAATTACTTCGGGTACTGGTGATGCCCTGCATGATATTGTTTCAACAATCAATAAAAGATTTCCATTAACTGAAATTTATTTATATCCTGCCTTGGTTCAAGGTAAGGATGCCCCACAATCATTAATTAAATCATTAAATAGAGCGATTAAAGATAATATTGTTGATTTAATTATTATCGGTCGTGGTGGAGGAAGTATTGAAGATTTATCATGTTTTAATGATGAAGCTCTAGCAAGAGCCATATTTAATTCGCCAATACCAACAATAAGTGCTGTAGGTCATGAGGCTGATTATACGATTTGTGACTTTGTTGCTTCCTTAAGAGCCCCTACTCCAACCGGAGCAGCAGTTTTAGCAACTAGAGAAAAAACTGATATTATTAATGAGGTTATTAGTATTAATCGCCACCTTGCAAATGCAATGAAACAGAAAATGATTAATGGCTTTAATGAATATCAAAAAACAATTAATAGTTATGGTTTTAAAAACTTCTTAAATATTCTTGAAAAAAAAGAAGAAGATTTATCAAAAACTATAAATCATCTAAAACTTGTTTCTCCTATTCAATTAATAAATAATCGCTTTAATAAAGTTGAAGACTTAACTTTACGTTTAAGTTTAATTAATATAGAAAATAAAATTGATGAATTTCAAGAAAATATTGAATTCAGTATTAATAGAATCAATAAATCTTTAATAGAATTAATAAATCAATCAAATGTTTCACTAGATAATGCCATTGATAAATTAATCTTAGTAAATCCCTTAAACATTATGAAAAAAGGTTATACATTAACTTATCAAGATAGTAATTTAATAACAACTGTAAGTAATATTAATAAGAATAAGAAAATTAATATTAAATATCATGATGGTGAAGTTGAAGCATTGATTACTGAGGTGAAAAATGAAATCATTTCGTAAAGAATTAGTTATTAATTATCCAAAAAGAAGAGGTTTTGTAAATATTACCCCGGAAATAAGAAAAACTTTAAAAGAGAGTGGAATTAAAGAAGGTTTATTACTTTGTAATGCCATGCATATAACTGCAAGTGTCTTCATCAATGATGATGAATCAGGTTTACATAGTGATTTTGAAACATGGCTTGAAAAATTAGCACCAGAAAAACCATACTCAATGTATAATCACAATGGATACGAGGATAACGCTGATGCTCATTTGAAACGTCAAGTTATGGGTAGGGAAGTTGTTGTAGCCATAACTAATGGTGAACTTGATTTTGGTCCATGGGAACAAATTTTTTATGGAGAATTTGATGGACTTAGAAATAAAAGAATTTTAATAAAAATTATAGGTGAATAATATGAAATTTGAAGAATTACTTTCAGAATTAAATAAGATAGTTGCGGAACTTGAAAGTGGCACACTAAGTTTAGAAGAATCAATTGAAAAATATAAACGTGGAATGGAATTAAGTAATTTATGTAAAAACAAACTAATTGAAGCTAAAGAAGTAGTAGTTAATAAAATGAATGAAAATGCTGAATTAGGAGACAAATAGGATGTTTGAATTTGAGAAATCATTAATTGATCAACATCTTTTAGAAATTACATCAAAATACACAGAAATAAAAGAATCAATTGAATATTCTTTATTAGGTAATGGGAAAAGATTTAGAGCACTTTTAGTCCTTTTAGTATTAAAAGATTTAGATTTAGATATTAATATCGGATTAGATGTTAGCTGTGCTTTAGAAATGATTCATTGCTATTCATTAATCCATGATGACTTACCAGCAATGGATAATGATGAATTTCGCCGTGGTAAACTAACTAATCATATTGTCTATGGAGAAGATGTTGCTTTACTAGCAGGGGATGCTTTATTAACAGAAGCCTTTTTTCAATTAGCAATAACTGATTTACCAAGTGATAAAAAAATTGAAATAATTAAAAATGTTTCAAAATTAGCTGGTGCTAATGGTATGATTAGAGGTCAATATTTAGATTTAAGATCTAAAGATTTAACCTTAGAAGTAATAAATACAATTCATGATTGTAAGACTAAGGACTTAATTGAAGCTGCATTAGTAAGCGGTGCAATCATTGGAGATCAAAATATAGAAGAATTTCGTGAAATTGCGAAATATTTAGGAAGAGCATTTCAAATAAAAGATGATTTAGATGATATTAAGAAAAATGAACCAACCACAATTATCCGTGTATTAGGTACTGAAAAAGCTCAAATAATGTTAATTGAGTATCGTCTAAAATGCCTCAACTTAATTGAAAGCATATTAGGTAGAAAAGATTTATATAAATTAGTGGAGCTGATTATATGAAAATTACTGATATAGTGTCCCCAGATGACATAAAAGACATGTCAATAGATAATCTTAATAAATTATGTGATGATATTAGAGTTTATTTAATAAATTCATTAAGCAAAACTGGTGGACATATGTCAAGTAATCTGGGAATTGTTGAACTAACTGTTGCCTTGCACTATGTTTTTAACAGTCCAAAAGATAAATTTATATTTGATGTAGGACATCAATCATATACACATAAAATATTAACTGGTCGAGCTAAACAATTTGAAAATTTAAGAAAAAAAGATGGATTAAGTGGATTTATAAAATATAATGAGAGTCCTCATGATGTTTGGGAAGCAGGTCATTCATCTACTTCATTATCAGCTGCTTGTGGTTTTTTAGAAGCTAAAGCAAATGGGGAAGATATAGGTGAGGTTATTACGATAATTGGTGATGGTTCCATTACAAATGGATTATCATTTGAAGCTTTAAATTATTTAGGCTCACAAAAAAATCAAAAAGCTATTATTATATTAAATGACAATGATATGAGTATTTCTCAAAATGTAGGTAGACTTTCAAAATCATTAAGTAAAATTAGAATTAGAAAATCTTATTCATTATTTAAAAAAATTACTCCATATTTTGTTCATCGTCATTTTAAAAATTTAAAGACTGCTATTAGAAGTTATGTTTATAATCCAAGTATTTTTTCTGCTTTAGGATATAAATATTATGGTCCAATTGATGGTCATAATTTAAAAGATTTAATTAAGTATTTAGAGTTTGCTCAATCTTCAACAACAACTGTTGTCTTACATGTTAAGACAGTGAAGGGTAAAGGCTATGAATTTTCAGAAAATGATAAAGTTGGTTCATGGCATGGTGTGGGTCCTTTCGATATTGTCTCTGGCAAACAAATAAATAAACCTAAAGAAGGGATGATTTCTTGGGGAGCTGGGATTTGTAATCTATTAATTGAAAAAGCAAGTGAGAATATTAGAGTAATTACTCCTGCCATGATTAGTGGATCAAATCTTACAAAATTTCAAGAAAAATATCCTCAATATCTAATTGATGTTGGTATTGCTGAAGAGCATGCTGTTGTAATGGCTGCATCAATGTCAAGAAACAATTTAATCCCTATTGTTTCTATATATTCAACATTTATGCAAAGAGCCTATGATGAAATTAGTCATGATGTATGTAGAAATAAAAATCATGTTATTTTTTTAGTTGACCGATCTGGAATTAATGGTGGAGATGGATCTACTCATCAAGGAATCTTTGATGTTTCCTTCTTAAGTCATTTACCAAATATGGTTATAACAATGCCAAAAAATTTAAGTGAAGCAAGAATATTACTTGATATGGCCATAAAATATAATGGACCATTTGTAATACGCTACCCTAAGGGAAATACAGTTAATGTATTTGATAATTTTAAACCATTTGAATTTGGAAATTGGGAAGAAGTATTACCAATTGGTAAAAAAAACATTATTACCTATGGTGATGAAGTAAATAAATACTATGAGGTTTTAAAAAATAAAAATATTGGTTTAATCAACGCCCGTTTTATTAAACCAATAGACAAAAAAATGCTTGAAAAACTTAAAAACAAAAATGTTTATGTTGTTGAAGAAGTAATTAGAAATGGGTCTTTAGGCTCTTTAATTCTTGATTACAATAATCGTAACAACTTAAATATGAATTTAAAGACATTTGCAATTGATGATATATATTTAGATAGTGGAAGTACTGAAGAATTAAGAAAAGAATTAAAATTAGATGTGGATAGTATTTTAGAAAATATTTAAGAGGATTTAATATATGCTAGTATCATTAAATGTTAAAAATTTCGCAATAATAGATAATATTCAAATAGATTTTAATAAAGGTATGAATGTCCTAACAGGAGAAACTGGGGCTGGTAAATCTATTATCATTGATGCAATTGGTCTTTTATTTGGAGATAGAGCATCAAATGATATGATTAGATTTTCCGAAACTAAAGCAATTGTAGAAGGTGTATTTACTAATCTATCAAATGATTTAAAAAAATATTTGGAAGAATTAGGGATTGAATTACTGGAAGATGATGAAATAATTATAAAAAGAGAAATTATTAACACGGGTAAAAGTGTTTGTCGTGTAAATAATAATATTATCACTTTAAATCAATTAATTTCCATAAGTGAATTTATTGGAGATATTCATTCTCAACATGATACAATTGGTTTAATAAATCAAAAAAATTATTTAAAATTTATTTCAACTCCAGAAATTGATAAATTAGTTGAAGAGTATGGTTTATTATTATTAGAATATAATAAAAGAAAAAGTGATTATCTTGAGTTATTAGATAAAAATAATACAATAAGAGATAAAGTTGATTTTCTTGAATTTCAATTAAATGAATTTAATCGCTCTAACATTAGTATTAATGAAGAAGAAGACTTAAAGAAAGAACTTCAATATTTATCTAATTTTGAAAATATTACAAGTAGTATTTCCAAAATTAATGAAATATTCTATGATGATGATGCATTAGGAAAACTTTATTCAAGTATTGCTTATTTTGAGAAATTATCTAAATATGATCAAAGATTTTTAAATTTAAAAAACAATATTGAAGAAAGTTATTATCAAATAGAAGAAGTATTAGAAAATAGTGCTTTAAAAATTAATAATGATATTGATTTAAATCGAATTGATGAAATCAATTCTCGTTTATCAGTATATTCTGATTTAAAAAGAAAGCATCGCAAAGAAACAAAAGAAATAATTGAGTATTTTGAAAGTATTAAAAAAGAATTAGATTTAATTGAGAATTATAGTTTTCATTTAGAAGAATTGAAGAAATTAGCAGATGAATCTTACATAAAAGCTTTAGAACTTGCTAAAAATATTCGTGATAAACGAATAAAAATTAGTGGTGAGATTACAAAAAAAGTTAAAGAACATCTTCAAGATTTACAAATTAAAAATGCTCAATTTGAAATTGTTTTTAATGAATTAACTAATAATATTATTCTTAAAAATGATGGTATTGATACAATTGATTTTTTAGTTTCATTTAATAAAGGAGAACCATTAAAACCATTATCAAAAACAGCTTCAGGCGGTGAAATGAGCCGTTTTATGTTAGCTTTAAAATCAGTTATGAACGTGAAATTATCACAATCATTAATGATTTTTGATGAAATTGATAGTGGTGTAAGTGGAACAATTGCTCATAGTATTGGTGAAAAAATTAAATCAATATCAAAAACATCACAAGTAATTTGTATTACCCATTTACCTCAAGTAGCATGTTTATCTGAAACTCATTTTAAAATTTATAAAGTGATTGAGAATAACCAAACATATACAAGGGTTAAAAATTTAAATTATGATGAAAGAATAAAAGAAATTGCTTCAATGATTTCTAATGGAAATCCAAGTGAAGCAAGTATTAATCTAGCAATGGAATTTTTAAGCACCACTACCAATTTTTAATGGTGCTTTTTTATTTTGATTTTTTGTAAATAATATATAAGAAAGGAGGAATGCTTATTAAAAAAATCCTTTGTTTATTTATATTGTTGGTCGGATTTTTATTTGGGTTTAATGTAAAAGCTAGTAATAATTATGTGTTACTTGGTGGCGATGCAATTGGCATTGATATTCCTTCAAATGTAACAGTAATTGGTTTTTATAGTGTTAATACCGAAGATGGTAGGAATAACCCATGGGAAAATTCAAATATTAAAGAAGATGATATAATTATTTCAATTGATGGAATAGTCGTTAATTCAATTAACGATGTCTCAAATTACATTGAAAATAAGACATTCGTCACTTTAAAATTGCAAAGAGATAAAGAGTATGTTTATACAAGCATAAATGTAATTTCTAATGAAAAAGGAAAATCTACAATTGGATTATATTTAAAGGATAAGATTCTAGGAGTTGGAACCCTTACCTTTATTAATCCAAACACAGACAAATATGCTGCATTAGGACATAGTGTTCAAAATGGTAAATCAGACGGTAAACTACTCTCCTCGACAATCTCATCCATTAGAAAAGCAATTCCTGGCACACCTGGAGAAAAGCAAGCTTTACTAACGTCTACAGAAATTGGAACAATTACCAAAAACAGTAATATTGGTATATTTGGTCATATGCGTGATTTTAATCAAAGAAAACGCATGGAAATAGAAAAAGCAAGTAAAGTAAAAACTGGTAAAGCCCAAATTGCTACTGTTATATCAAAAGATAAAATTGAATATTTTGATATTGAAATTATCGAAGTTAAATCTCAAAGTAAAGCAGCAACTAAAGGGATTAAGGTTAGAGTTGTTGACTCTCGCCTTATTGAACAAACCGGAGGAATAATACAAGGCATGAGTGGAAGCCCAATTATTCAAAATGATAAGATTGTTGGAGCTTTAAGTCACGTCGTAGTTTCATCACCATCTTTAGGATACGGAGTTTTTGCTGAATGGATGTATGAAGAATGCAAATAAAAAAAATTTGACTCGTCATTGAGTCAAATTTTTAAACTATCTAGATATTTTTTCAACAATTACATATATTAATGCTGCAAGTGGAACAAGAACTGTACCAGCAACAATTAGTGCAACTGTTACTTTTCCAACCTTAGTTTCAGCTGGGCTTTTCTTCATTTCAATTTCTATAGAGTTATCAAATTTTTTACGCGTTTTAATAAAAGGTTCTTTTGTTTGCTTTTTCTTCATTTTCTCACCTCATATAAATGTTAGTTATATTATACCATACTTAAATAAAAAAATAAATAAAAATATAAATTTTTGTTTTTTTATGCTATAATATATAAAGGTGAGAAAATGCAACATATTCCGAGCTATCGTATTATATTTCATATTGACATGAATAGTTTTTATGCATCTTGTGAAGTTGCAAATAATAAAGATTTAAAAGGTTTACCAATAGTTATAGCACACAATGATGTATTTAGAAAAAGTATAATTTTAACCTCTTCATATGAGGCGAGAAAATATGGTATTAAAACAACAATGCTTGTTAGGGATGCAATTAAATTATGTAATAATTTAATTGTTATAGAACCAAATTATAAATTATATCAATACTATTCACAATTGTTCTTTAATTATTTGCGAAGTATAACAAATAAATTAGAAATAACTTCAATTGATGAAGGATATTTAGATGTAACAGAAGTTTGTTTAACAAGAGATCCTCTTGAATTAGCAAACACAATACAAAAAGATTTATTACAAAAATATAATTTACCATGTAGTATTGGGATTGCTCCTAATAAATTTCTTGCTAAGATGGCTTCAGATATGAAAAAGCCACTTGGGATTACAGTCTTAAGAAAACGAGAAGTAGAGGAAAAATTATGGCCTTTATCAATTGGTGATATGTTTGGTGTTGGTAAAAAAACCAAACCAAGACTTGAAGAAATTGGTGTATATACAATAGGTGATATTTTTAAAGTAAATCAAAAAACTTTAAAAGATACAGTTGGAAATGCCATGTATGAATATCTAATCAATCGTGCTAAAGGAATAGATAATTCTGATGTTGATTATTATTCATTTGATGAAGTTTCATCAATTAGTAACTCCCACACATTTGATCATAATTTGATTAATGTAAAGATTATTAAGGAAACTTTAAAAGTTTTGAGTAATACTGTAAGTAATAGACTTGTAAATAAAAACTTAGTGGCCAGTACAGTAGGAATACAAATAAAATATGGAGATTTTAAATTAATCAATCGTAGTAAAGGTCTAGAAACACCAATAAATGATAGTCTCGATATGTGGGGCATTATTGAGGATCTATTTGATTCATATTATGATGAAATAAGTGAAGTTCGTTTAGTTGGTGTCTTTGCAACAAGATTAACTGAAGATAAAAATGAAATAAAACAATTCTCTATTTTTGATGATTTTAATAAAATATCAAAACAAGAAAATGTTTCAAATATATTAAAAAGAATAAATAATTTATATGATGATAAAGTTATTTATTTTGGTAATAAAGAGAAGAAGGGTGAAAAATAATGAAATTAGGATTAGTAAGTAAGTACAAAGTATTAAGAGAAACAAATTTAGGTTATATGATTAGTGATGAATCTGGTGAATATTTTCTTCATCATAATGAATGTAATGGAAACTATTATAAACCAGATGATATCATTTCCGCATTTCTATACATGGATAAAATGAAACGTGTTGCGGCGACTGTATATCCTCCTAAAATTACTCTTGAAAAAGGAGGGATTTGTGAGGTTGTTGGTGCTAGTACTGCAGGGGTTTATGTGAATATTGGCATTAGTAGAGATATGCTTTTATCAAATGATGATTTAAGAGGAGTTAATCAACCTCAAGTTGGAGATAAATTATGTTGTATATTAAAATCTAAAGGGGCCGGTTTATTTATTAAACTACTTACTAAACCAGAAATCTTAAGTTTAAATACTGGTTCAGCTTTAGAAGTAAATAACAAATATGTTGCATATGTATATCGTATTACTGATAAGGGTATTAATGTATTTACAAATGATTTTAACGTTATTTTCATTTATTATAAACTTCTTCGAAAAGAATACCGTATTGGTGAAAAAGTAGAAGTTAAAATAATTGATTTTAAAGATAATGATTATTATGGATCAATCATTGAACAAAAAGAAATTATGATGACTGATGATAGTGAAACAATTATCAATTATTTAAACTCTCATCATGGTGTTATGAACTTTACATCTAACTCAGATTCTGAAGTTATCTATAATGTTTTTAAAATGAGTAAGTCTGCATTTAAGAGAGCATTAGGAAAATTATATAAAGAACACAAAGTTTTATTAGAAGACGATAAGACTATTCTTGTGGATTATTTAAAGAAATAATATTTCAAGAGAAGTAAATTAAAAATAAATATATTCATTACTATTTTATGATTATATTTATTCTATTTTATGGAGGATTTACTAATGAACAAAAATAAAAAACCTAGAACATTGGAAAAAATTGGATTAGTTTTTAACAAAATATTTATTAATATATTCTTAGCAATTAAATATGTCTTTATTAATATATTAAAAGTAATTAAATATTTCTTTATTGGTATTTTTGAAATTTTAGTCTCAATCAGATCCTTTTTTACAATACCCATTTTAACAATTTGTTCTTCTATTATATTACTTCTATTTTTATTGTTCTTTAAACCAATAATTAATTTTTTACCTGATAATTTAAATGTGGGATTCATTGAGACATTTTTATCAGCAATGATTTTTATCTTTCTACGTTTTGTTCTGTTTAAAGACAAATTATTACATGACTTTGATTTTGATCATAATAAGAGCATTTTGTTATTTATTTTAACTAGTGTAATTTGGATATTCCCTATATTATTTTTTTCAAGTGAGGGATACTATGCACAGATAATACTTGCTGAAGGAAAACTATTTACATTACCATCATTCATCTATGTGGCTTTATATTTACCACATATGTGGATTGCAACATTAACTGGAGAATTCTTTTATAGTGTCATGGCAAATCTTGTATTAAATTGTGTTATTGCAACATTAATTACTTTGAAATTTAAAAATGATTTTATTCAGGCTTAATATTATATAAACAATGTAAGGAGTAATCTATGCTTTGGATAGTATTATCGTTACTTGGAGCTTTGTTTACTTCCCTTAATGTTATTCTTGCAAAGATTGGAATTAAGGATGTAAAGAGTAACCTAGCAACTTTTTATAGAACAGGGATTGTTATAATTTGTTTAGTTATAATTTGTATAATAAGTGGAAACATCTTTAAGTTCTCCTTACTTACAAAAAACAATTATATTTTTTTAATCTTATCAGGTATTGCAACCGGATGTAGCTGGCTTTGTTATTATAAAGCTTTGAAGATCGGTGATATAAATAAAGTTGCTCCAATTGATAAAGCAAGTTTTGTATTAACAAGTATCTTATTTATTATTTTCTTTTTTGATACAACAACTAATAATGGTGATATATTAACTATTGCTATGTTAGTATTGGCAATGATATTAATGTTATTTGGTACTATATTAATGATTGGAAGACAAGAGGTTAAAAACGAAGTTTCAAAAACTTGGTTAATTTACTCGATTCTTTCGGCTATATTTGCTTCAATTGTGGCATTATTTGTAAAGATTGGATTAAAAGGAATTCCTAGTGATTTAGGAACCTTCTTAAGAACAATTATTGTCTTTTTATTTGCCTTTGCGATTGTTATAAAAAAGGGTGAAATAAAAGAAATAAAAAAAATAAATAAAAAGACAATAGTATTTCTTACATTATCCGGTATTGCTACTGGTGGAGCATGGTTATGTGAATATAGTGCTTTAAATATTCTTAATGTTAATCCAGTTGCCGTTAGTTCCATTAATAAACTATCAATATTACTAACAATGCTATTAAGTTATTTAATATTAAAAGAAAAATTTACAAAGAAATCATTAATTGGTTTATCTTTATTAACATTAGGAATTGTGATTATTATTACATTTAGTTTATAAATTATATAATTTATAGATTATATTCTATGTTATAAAAATAAATTGACAAAAAATTATTAAATTGGTATAATTTATGTATATAAACCGACGATATAGACAAGGTATTATTTAATTTTTTATTAGAGAAAAGTGGGTTTGGTGCAACACTTAAAAGAAATAATATGTAGACATCTATTGAGGTTCTAATAAGACGTTAGTTTGCGTTAAAAACTATTGAGTGCATCGTAAGATGAAATAAGGTGGCACCGCGGTTAATATCGTCCTTAAGTTTTTTTAAGGGCTTTTTTTGTACTTAAAATCAATATTTTAGGAAGGAGTATATTTTAAAATTTATTTTTAAAATTATATAAAACTATGATTTATCAAAAAGTTAAAGGAACGCAAGATTTCTATAATGAAGAGATGCTGAAAATGCGCTATGTTGAAAAGGTTACACTAGATCTTGCCAAGAAATTTGGATTTAGTGAAATTAAAACACCTATTTTTGAAAATACGGAAGTATTTACAAGATTAGGGGATGAAAGTGATGTTGTTAAGAAAGAAATGTATACTTTCCTTGATAAAGGTAATAGAAGTATTACTTTAAGACCAGAAGGTACTGCAGCTGTTGCTAGAAGTTTTATTGAAAATAAAATTTATGCAAACAATCTTCCGCTTACAAAGTTTTGTTACTTTGGTCCAATGTTTAGACATGAACGTCCTCAGGCTGGTCGTTTTAGAGAATTCCATCAATTTGGCGTAGAAGTATATGGTGAAGGAACTCCACTACTTGATGCTGATGTAATTATTAGTGCCTATAATATCTTTAAAAAATTAGGTATTAAAAATATAAAATTAAAAATTAATTCAATTGGTGATTTTTCTTCAAGACAAAATTATTCCAAAGTTTTGTCTGAATATTTTAAAGATAATATATCTAGTATGTGTAGTGATTGTAATCGTCGTTTAGAAAAGAATCCAATGCGTATTTTAGACTGTAAAGTAGATAAACATAATCCCGTTTTACTTAATGCTCCTAAAATCAGTGATTATTTAAATGAAGAATCAAAAACATATTTTAATAAAGTTTTAGAAGTATTAGATAGTTTTGAAATTCCTTATGAAGTAGATACTAATTTAGTTCGTGGACTAGACTATTATACGGATACGGTATTTGAATATATTATTAATAGTAATGATGATTTAAATGGTCTAGCAATTTGTGCTGGTGGTAAATATGCAGGACTTGTTAAAGAAATGAGTGGACTTGATATTCCAGGAATTGGTTATGCTTTTGGTGTTGAAAGAATCATGGCTATAATGGATAAACAAGAATTATTTAAAGACATTGCTATTAAGACAGATGTACAAATTATTGCCTTAGATGATAAATCAGAATTACATAGTTTAAAACTTGTAAATGAATTAAGATTAAATGGTTATGTTTCAGAGATTGATTATAAAAATATTACAATGAAACAACAGTTTAAATTAGCTGATAAGATTAATCCTTGCTTTATAATTATAATTGGTGAAGAAGAATTAAACAGTGGTAAACTAACAATTAAAAATACAATGACTAAAAGTCAAGAAACAATAAATGAAAAAGACCTATTGGTATATTTAAAGGAGAAAACAAATGAGAACGCATAATAATAATGAATTAAGAGTTGAACATGTTGGCTTAAATGTTACACTTGTTGGTTGGGTTAGTAAAATTCGTAATTTAGGTGGTTTAATTTTTATTGATTTAAGAGATCGTTATGGTATTACGCAAATCACAGCTAAACCAGAAAATCCTGCATATTCTTTATTAGAAACATTAAGAAATGAATATGTTATTAAAGTAAGTGGTGTTGTAAAAGAGAGAGAAAGTGTAAACAAAAATATTCCAACTGGGGATATTGAAGTTGAAGTTACTGAACTTGAATTATTAAGTGAAGCTAATTTAACACCAATGATTATTGCTGATAAGACTGATGCCTTAGAAGATTTAAGAATGAAATATCGTTACTTAGACTTACGTAGACCTGTAATGCAAAAGAATTTAATTTTACGTCATAATATTACTAAAGCAGTTCGTAATTTCTTTGATGCTTTAGACTTTATTGAAGTTGAAACTCCAGTGTTTGGTAAATCAACTCCAGAAGGTGCTAGAGACTACTTAGTTCCTTCTCGTGTTCATCCTGGAAAATTCTATGCTTTACCACAATCTCCACAAATGTATAAGCAATTATTAATGGTTTCTGGATTTGAAAGATATTATCAAATTGTAAAATGCTTTAGAGATGAAGATTTACGTGCTGACCGTCAAATGGAGTTCACACAAATTGACGTAGAAATGAGTTTTATTGATCAAGAAGATATTTTCAATTTAATTGAAGGTATGATCAAAAATGTTATGAAACAAGTTATGGGTATTGATATGGTTACTCCATTCCCAAGAATCACATTTGAAGAATCAATGCGACGTTATGGAACAGATAAACCAGATACACGTTTTGGTTTAGAACTTGTTGAAATTAATGAAGTGGCAAGTAAGATGGATTTTGAAGTGTTTAAGACTTGTTTAGGTAATAAAGGTATAATTAAAGCAATCAATGTTAAGAATGCTGCTCATAGCTTTTCACGTAAAGACATTGATAAATTAACAGAAGATATTAAGAAATATAAAGCAAAAGGATTAGCTTGGTTCAAATTTGAAAATAATACCTTTACTGGTGGTATTTCTAAATTCATTACTTCAGAAATTGGTGAAGAATTAAAGAAGACTTTAGTTATTGAAGAAAATGATTTAGTTTTAATTGTTGCTGATAAGAAAGAAGTTGTAAATGCATCACTTGCATATTTACGAAATACTTTAGGTAAGCAATTAAAATTAATTGATGAAACTAAATATAACTACTTATGGATTTATGACTGGCCATCATTTGAATATGATGAAGAAGAAGGACGTTATTTTGCCGCTCACCATCCATTTACATCTCCTAATGATGAATCAAAATCTAAGATTTTAACTCATCCAGAAGAATGTTATTCTAAATGCTATGACATTGTTTTAAATGGATATGAATTAGGTAGTGGATCAATAAGAATTCATGATCAAAAATTACAAGCTGATATGTTTAAAGCAATTGGTTTATCTGAACAAGAAATTGTTGATAAATTTGGATTCTTTGTTGAGGCATTAAAATATGGTACACCACCTCATGGAGGAATAGCTTTAGGTCTTGACCGTCTAGCAATGCTTCTTACAGGTTCTACATCAATTCGTGATGTTATTGCCTTCCCTAAGAGCGCAAATGCTATGGACCCAATGAGTGAAGCACCTTCATTTGTTGATGAAAAACAATTAAAAGAATTAAAAATTAAAATAGAAAAATGATATTTGAAAGATTAATCTACCTATATGGTGAAGAAAATTTTGAGAAGTTAAAAAACGCAAAAGTTGCGGTTATTGGTCTTGGCGGGGTTGGTGGCATTGCTGCTGTCAGCCTTGTAAGATCAGGTGTTGGTAATATAGTTATTTGTGATTATGATGTGGTTGATATTACTAATATTAATCGTCAAATTATCGCAAATACAACAAATGTTGGACGTTATAAAACTGATGTTTTAGAAGAAATGATTCTTGAAATTAACCCTGAATGTAAGGTTACCAAAATTACTGAAAAGGTTAGTGATAAACTATTTTTAGAAAATGTTGATTTTGTAATTGACGCAATTGATGATATTCCAAGTAAAAAATATTTAATAAATAAATGTTTATATACAAAAACTAAATTTATAAGTTCAATGGGTGCAGCCAAGAAA
Source organism: Bacillota bacterium (assembly GCA_023410025.1). GTDB lineage: Bacteria > Bacillota_I > Bacilli_A > ML615J-28 > CAG-698 > JAEYQM01. The sequence continues at coordinate 6,730 of JAEYQM010000006.1, read as the reverse complement.
ACTGATCCATCTAAAATTGAAGTAATTAAATTATCAAAAACTAGTTATGACCCAATAGCTAGAATATTAAGAAATCATTTTAAGAATAAAGATTTTTATGTTGTTTCATCAACTGAACTTCCTAAGAAACTTGATAAACTTGGATCTTATATGCCAGTTGTATCAACATTTGGATTATTTTTAAGTGATTTTGTTATTAAAAAAATCATTGGGAGGTAGTTATGTTTCTAATTGCAGTAATAGTTAAACAAATATTAATTCTTCTAGGCTCCCTTGTTTTATTTTTTGTTGCATATATTTTAAATAATAGAACTAAACTACCTAAGGGTGTTGAAGCTCCAGAAAAATGTAATTCTTGTCTTTCTAATTCATGTATTATTAAATCTGGAGATGTAGAGAAAATAAAAGAAGAGTTAAGAAAAGAAATTGATAATTGTGAGGGAATACATGAAGCGTAAAGATTATATAAGCTGGGATAAATATTTTATGGGAGTAGCAATTCTTTCTAGTATGCGTAGTAAGGATCCAAATACTCAAGTTGGAGCTTGTATCGTTAATCCAAAGAAAAGAATTGTTGGGATAGGTTATAATGGACTACCTCATGGATGTGATGATGATTTATTTCCATGGGAAAATGATAAAGGTTTTCTTGATTCAAAATATCCATATGTTGTACATGCTGAACCAAATGCTATTTTAAATGCTACTTGTCCATTAGATGATTGTACAATTTATGTAACTTTATTTCCATGTAATGAATGTAGTAAATTAATCATTCAAAGTGGTATTAAAGAAATCGTTTATTTATCAGATAAATATGAAAATACTGAATCAAGCATTGCATCAAAAAGAATGCTAGATTCAGCAAAAATTACTTATCGTAAAATGAATGAAGTAAAAATAAATATAGAAGGATGAAATAATGAAAAGTTTATTTAAAGAGCTTAGTAAAAGATTTAAAGAAAAAAGTTTAAAATTTAAATTATTATCTTCTTTAGTATTGGTTTTATATTTATTTGTAATTTGTATTTCCACTTTAAGCATAGATGTATTTAAAAAAGAAGATTATTATTTACTAACACCGGGGGAAGCTAATTTGGTTGGAAGAGTAATTGATGTTGATTCCATTCATAGTCCGGGAAATGTCTATACTTTATCAGTTTTTGAATTTAAGAAAGTTTCTGTTCTTCAATATTGGTTAAGTAAAAATAACCATAGTAATTATATAGGTGTTAATTATCAATCACATCTAACAAAGGAAGAAGAATTAATTCAAGGAACAATTATGAAAAATACTAGTATCACTAATGCAATAATTGTTGCTTATAGTGAAGCTAGTAAAGTTAATCCAAATGTTTCTATAAGTTATAAATATGTAGGTGGTATTGTTCATACAGTATCTGAAAAAGCTGATGGAAGTATTAAACAAAAAGATATTATTACAAAAGTTAATGGAGTTGCCATAACTGAAGAAAATATTAATCAATTATTTAGTGATGCAAGAGTTAATGATTCATTAATTCTTACAGTAAAACGAGATAATAAATTTATTGATGTAACAACAAAATATTATATTGATGATGATGGTGAAAAATATATGGGTATTAATTTCTACTCATATTATGAAATTATTGAAGCTACTCCTAGTTATAAAGTTTATGAAAGTAGTACAACAGGTCCTTCTGGAGGATTAATGCAAACTATTGCTATTTATAATTCTTTAATTGCTGAGGATATTACTAAGGGAAAGAAAATAATGGGTACGGGAACGATTGAAATTAATGGTAGTGTTGGTGTAATTGGTGGGGTTGAACAGAAGATGATTGCTGCCAATATTTATAAAGCAGACTATGTATTTGTTCCTAAAGACAATTACCAAGATGCATTAAAACAATACAATGAGATTAAAAACCCTAGTTATCCAATACCAATTGCAGTTGATAAATTTAGTGATGCAATTAAATTCTTAAATGGGATAGGTAAATAATATGAAATCACTATGGAGAAAAGGTAAACTTGAGATGGCTAAATATTATGACTTAAAATTAAAAAAGTCGACTGATATAAAGTCATTATTATTAGGTCTTGTTATCACTTTAATTATTATCTTGCCTGTTGCATTAATAATAATTAATTTTATTGAACTTATGTTTTATAATATAATTGCAAGATATATTTTAATGTTTTTATCTTGGGCATTATTAATGCTTTGCAATGGTTTATCAAATTTAATTACTATAAAAATTGCAAAGTTTTACTATTCTGAAAACCCCAATTTAACTTCTCTAGATGAGAAAGCAATTTTTGTTTATCAAACATTTAATATTGGATTTGGAATATTTACATTATTTATAATTTTATATTTGGGAGTTATCTAATGAATAAAGAAAAACTACAACATATTTTAATAGGATTAGCCTTTGTTATAATTGGTATTATTTTAGACCAAGTTACAAAATATTTGGCTGTATCAAACCTAAAAGGTAAACCACCAGTAAAAGTAATTAAGAATTTCTTTTACTTGAACTACACTGAAAATAATGGAGCAGCTTGGGGTATATTTGAAGGAAAATTATGGTTATTCTATATAATTACAATCTTTGCATTAGGATTATTTGTATATATGCTTAGAGATTTTGATTTAAAAAATAATTTAGTCTATAGTATCTCACTAGCTATTATTATATCAGGTACTTTTGGTAATTTTATTGATCGTGTATTTCGACAATATGTGGTTGATTTTATTGATGTTGATATTTTCTCATATAGAAGTTTCCCAATTTTTAATATTGCAGATATCTTTTTAACCGTAGGTGTTTGTTTACTATTAATTGATATGCTATTTGGAAAAAGCAAACATTTATTGAAATGAGGAAAATATGGAAAATACATTTATTAAATTTGAAGGTGAATCAGTAAGAATAGATAAATATCTTGCTAAAGAATTACCATTATTAACAAGAACACAAATACAATCAATGATTAATGCGGAATTAATCTTAGTAAATGATGAAGTTATTAAACCTAATTATTTATTAAGAAAAAATGATGAAATTACTATTGAGTATGCGGAACCAGAACCAACAGAAATTGAAGGTGAAAATATTCCCCTTGATATTTACTATGAAGATAGTGATTTGATTGTTATTAATAAACCAGCTGGAATGGTTGTACATCCAGCTCCAGGTAATTATTCTGGAACTTTAGTTAATGCATTATTATATCATTGTACTGATTTATCTGGAATTAACGGTGAAATTAGAGCTGGTATTGTTCATCGAATCGATAAAGATACTTCAGGTTTACTAGTTTCATGTAAGAATGACTTGGCTCATAAGAATTTAAGTCAACAATTTCATGATAAGACTGTTACAAGAAAATATATTGCAGTATGCTCAGGGGTAATTCCTCATAATGTAGGAAAAATTACCGCTCCTATTGGACGTGATCCAGTAAACAGACAACAAATGGCTGTTGTTGAGGGTGGAAAAGAAGCAGTAACTAATTTTAAAGTTATTGAAAGATTTAAAAAACATACTTTAGTTGAATTAGTTCTTGAAACTGGGAGAACTCACCAAATTCGTGTACATATGAAGTACATTGGTTTCCCTATTGCAGGAGATCCAATATATGGACTAAGAAGTGAAATAAGTGAACATGGACAATACTTACATGCGATGACATTAGGTTTTGTTCATCCAAGAACAAATAAATTTATTGAGTTTTCTGCACCACTTCCTGATTATTATGAAAAATATTTAAAAGAACTAAGAGAACGAGAAGAATAAACATGACAATACAGTCATGTTTTTTTTAATATTTTTTTTATTAAATATTAAAATCAAATAAATTTATTTTATTTGAAAAAATTCATATTATTTATTTAAGTCATCTTGTTATTATTAAGAGAAGTACAAGTAATAAAAAAATTGTAATTCAAATAATAAATAAACCAAGATATTCTAGAAAATTTAAACTCACTTTTAGTCAAGTAAATCAATTTAAATATTTATATGAAGAGTTAAAAGGGAAGTTTTGAAGATAAAGGGCTTGAAGATTTAAATGTTTTTGAGATAATGTAGTAATGAAAAAGCAGTATTTGATATAGAATGTATAAACCATTTACTGTTTATCAAACAACAAGTGGACTATTTGATTATATGGTAGTATAGTTCTTGTATGAAGAAAAGGTATATTTCTTATGAAGATTGTTCTTTAAATGTATAAGGAATTATTATAATTAAATTAGGATAATTGATTAAAAACAATAAAGAAATTTTTTAGAAATTAATTTAACTAGAATAATTTTTTATTTAAAAGATTGAACAATAAATTAATTAGAAATTCTTGTTTAAAAATCTTTACTTATTTTTTAAAATTTGTTATTATAAGTTAAAGGAGAGTTTGGAAATGAAAAAAAGTTGTTTTGTATTTATAATGTTAATTATTTCATTTTTAATGGTTGCTTGTAATACTGAGAAATTTGAAATCAAATTTGTTGATTGGGATGATACAGTTATTGAAACTTTTTATATTGAAAAGGGTAAAAAAATTTCTGCTCCATCTGATCCAACTAGAGTTGGTTATGAGTTTGTTAATTGGGATACAAGTTTTGATAAAGCTATAGAAAATTTGATAATTAAAGCAGTATATATTGAAAAAGAATTTACTGTAACTTTTAAAAACACAGAAGGCTCTGTATTAAAAGAAGAAATTGTAACTTATGGTAAACCAGCTACTGCACCGCGTGTTGGTGACTTATCAACTGGGAAGTTTGTTGGTTGGGATAAAGATTTTAGTAATGTAACTGAAGATTTAGTAGTTACCACAGTTTATAAATCAAGTTTTACTGTTAAGTTTATAGGATTAAATGAAGAAGTTTTAAAAGAAGAAACGGTGTTATATGGTAAAAATGCAACTGCCCCTCTTGTACAAAATACAGACACTTTATTTTTTAGTAAATGGGATAAAGAATTTAGTGTAGTAAAAGATGATTTAGAGGTTAGAGCTATATTTACAGACAATCGATTTAAACTAGAATTTTATGATGGGAATACATTACTAAATTTAAATGTTGATTCATATAGAGTTGGTGATGATTTTATTTTGCCTACTCCAACAAAAGAAGGTTATGAATTTGTGGGATGGTTCTTATCAGATATATCCTTATTTGAAGTAAATAGAATTAATGATAATTTATATGGAGATATAAAGTTATATGCACGTTGGTTTAAAACAACAAGTGATACATTTGAAGTTCCTGATAATGGTATTGAAATAAAAAATATAAAAAAAGTTGCACATTCAAGTGGTGTGGGTTTTGTTTATCAACCGGAAATGCCATCAGGTTACTCAGCAACTGCCTTTGATTGGACTAGCAGTAATACTAAAATTGCAACTATTAGTATTTATTCGTCAATTTCCGTTGTTTCACCTGGTTATGCAATTATAAGCGGTGTAAATAAAACAAATCCTTCGTTAATTGTATATTGTATTATTGAAACATCTTCAGATGGTGTTACCAGAACAACTTTAGAAATAGCACAAGCTCCTAATTATGTTTATGCAACATTTGATTTTGAAGATGGAACGAAGATTAGAAAAATTACTAATAAGGGTGGGTTTGTTGTTGCCCCTACTCCAAAAGAAAAAGCTGGATATGCTTTTACTGGATGGTATGGACCAGATGGTGAAGCAACTTTTGATATTAAAAAAGATACAACATTTAAAGCAACTTATGTTTTAGGTAATAATAAATATGCAGGAAAGACTGTCAGTTTCTTAGGTGATAGTATTACAACATATGAAGGTTATATTCCTACAGGATATGCGAAATTCTATCCATATGCAACAGGCGATGTAACTGATGTTAACCATACATGGTGGATGCAAGTAGTCAATAAACTTGGTATGAAATTACTTGCAAATAACTCTTGGGGTGGAAGTGCTGTTGCCGGTACACAAGCATCAGCTACTCAAAACGTAAACAGACTGAAAACAATGTTTGTTGATGGAGTAACTCCAGATGTCATTGTTATTTTTATGGGTAATAATGATGCTGCTAGTATTTATATAAGTGAAAAAGAATTTGATGAAGCCTATGGTAAAATGCTTAAAAACATTAAAACAATGGCTCCAAATTCAGAAATTATTATTTTAAATTTACCATCTATTAAATTATTTGATGAATCTAAACAAAATACATTTAATCAAATGATTGAAAAACATGCAAATAATAATGAATTACAAATAATTAAATTATCTGAAGTTTTTGATAGATCGACAGTGAGTAATTATTTAATGGATAGCGCCCATCCAAATAGAGCAGGTATGAATTTAATAGCTAACAAAGTTTTAGATAATCTTATGAATAAATAAAAAATGCGATCCTTAATCGGATCGCTTTTCTAGTATAATTTTGTATAATTTTTAAAATTCATCTTTGCAATTTTTACTAACAAATCTTTATTACCATCATTTATAATTTTATTTAATAACTCATCAACATTTGCACCAGCACCTTTTAATATTTCATAGCTGGTTTGGATGCTTAAGTTTTCAATATGTTTTATAAAGTGGTATCTTGCAATAATTGAAGCAGCACCAACTGCATAAAATTTATCTTCAGCCTTCTGGATTAATTCAACATTTTCAACAACTTCAATATCGTTATCTTTTAGATATTCTATATATTTATTTTTATCAGTAAAACCATCAATAATTATAGTAT
>JAEYQM010000029.1 GCA_023410025.1 Bacillota bacterium | reverse complement strand
AAGTAATTATTACCTTTGATAAGAAAAGATATGGAGTCTATAAAGATGAAAAAAATGATATTCATATTATTAAAACAAAGTGTACTCATCTTGGATGTTATCTGCAATTTAATAAAGTTAATAAAGTTTATGAATGTTTCTGTCATGGATCAATGTTTGATATTGATGGTAAATTAATAAATGGACCAGCAATCAAAGATTTAAAACACATTGTTTTAGAAAATGAAGAAACTGAAAATGATGATCATAAAAAGGTTGATCATAAGAAGGATGATCATAAAAAGGTTGATTATAAAATGAATGAACCTAAAAATGATGAACCTAAAATGGATGAACATAAAAAGGTTGATTATAAAATGAATGAACCTAAAAATGATGAACCTAAAATGTATGAACCTAAAAATGACGATTCTCAAAATGATGATTCTCAAAAGGATGATTCTAAAAAGAATAATTCTAAAAGGGATGAATCTAAAAAAGAATAAAAACTTGCCTCATAATTAATGTGATAACTGTTTATTAGCAGTTATCACATCATTGAGGCAAGTTATTTTATTTTAACCAATCTTTTGCAAGTTCTAATCTTCTTAAAGATTCTTCTTTTCCTAAGATATCAGCCATTTCAACTGATCCACCTGGAGTAACACTAGCCCCTGTTAGAGCAATTCTAAGGACAGTATATACTTGACCACTCTTTGCTTCTAAATCAGTAGCAATTTTTGTTATTGCTGCATGTAATGCGTCTTCTGTCCATACCTCTAAAGATGCAAGTTCAGGAATTGATGTTTCAACAATCTTTAAAGCTAATGCTTCATCAATCTTTAATTTCTTGTTTTGATATAAGGTATTATCAATCTTATTAAATTCACAAATAAAATCGACTTTCTCAGCAATTTCAGAAAATATTTCTACCCTTGATTGTAATAATTTACCAAATTTACGATAATCATATAATCCTTTAATCTTTGATTGTTCAAAGAAAGGCGTTGCTTTTTCCATGAAAACTTCAAAATCAAGTTGTTTAATGTATTCTCCATTTAACCATTTCATTTTCATTTCATCAAAAATACTACTAGATTTACTTAAACCACTAATAGAAAATTTTTCAATCAATTCATTCATTGTGAATTTTTCTTCTGTACCTTTAGGACTCCATCCTAGTAAAGCAATGTAGTTTACAATTGCTTCAGGTAAATAACCTTTTTTAATGAAATCATCAAAGTTAGCATCCCCATAACGTTTAGATAATTTTCTTGTTTCATCCTTCATTATTGGAGTTAAATGAATATATTTAGGTCTTTCCCAACCAAAGGCATCGTATAATAAATTATACTTAGGAGTTGAACTTAAATATTCATTTCCACGAATAACATGGCTAATATGCATTAGATGGTCATCAATTACGTTTGCGAAATTGTATGTTGGCATACCATCAGATTTAATTAAAACATGATCCTCTAATTCTTTGTTTTCAATAGTTACTTTACCAAATACTAAATCTTCAAATTCACTAACACCTGTTGTAGGCATATTTTGACGAATTACAAATGGTTCACCATTTGCTAATTTCTTATCAATCTCTTCTTGAGATAAGTGTAAACAATGTTTGTCATATTTTTTAATACCTGTTTCTCCACCTAAACTTTCTAATCGTTTTTTATCGCAGAAACAGTAATATGCTGTTTTGTTTTTTACTAACTCTAAAGCATGTTTCATGTAGATTTCTTTTCTCTCACTTTGAACATATGGTCCACATGGTCCACCTTCATTTGGTCCTTCATCAAAGGTAATATTGGCTTCTTTTAGAGTATTGTAGATAACTTCTACTGCTCCTGGAACATATCTTTCTAAGTCAGTGTCTTCTATTCTTAGAATAAAATCACCATCGTTTTGTTTTGCAAATAAATATGCGTATAATGCCGATCTTAGATTACCAACATGCATAAATCCTGTCGGACTAGGGGCAAATCTCGTTCTAATTTTTCTCATATTATCACTCCTATAACTTTAGTATATTATACCATATCTTAGTAAATATGTTAAGAAAATTAGTGAAAATATTTTTCATTTGACAATGACTATTTTAAAAGTATAATATATTTATGAATATATTAAAGTCTAAAAAATTGAATTATGAAGGTCTTGAATTACCTAAAGCCTCTACGTTACTAAGTAACACTTTGAAAATTTCTTTGCCAGCGGCGGCGGAGACTTTTTTTATAGGCTTAATTGGTATGGCCGATACTATAATGGTAGGACGTTTTAGTGATAAAGCATTAGCTGCTGTATCTATAGCTCAACAACCAGTGTTAATAACACTAGCTGCTTCTGTTGGTATTAATGCCGGCGTAATTGCTATTGTCTCTCGAAGAAAGGGAGAAAACAAACAAAAAGAGGCAAATCACATACTAAGACAATCTATTCTTTTAAGTAGTATCGTTTCAATAATAATGACTGCTCTTGCAATTATCTTTGCAAGACCAATCTTATTATTTGCTGGTGCAAAAGAAGATACAATTGAACTTGCTAAAAACTATTTTGATATTGTTACAATTGGATTACTATTTAACTATGTAAGATTAGCAATTACCTCGGCTCAGAGGGCGGTTGGAAAAACAAGCATTACATTAATTACAAATGTAACTGCTAACGTTGTAAATATTATTCTTAACTTTTTGTTAATTAATGGTAAATTTGGTTTTCCAAGATTAGGTGTTGAAGGGGCAGCAATTGCTACTGTAATTGGTAACTTTATAGCCTTTGTTATTTCTATAATTTCTATTTATAAAACAAAAGGTTTCTTATCAGTTACTTTAAAGGATGATTGGAAAATTGATTCAAAATCTTTTGCTCACATTATAACTGTTGCAAAGGGTGCATTTATTGAACAATTATTTATGAGAATTGGTTTCTTTGTAATTGCCAAGATTGTAAATGAACTAGGAACGGAACAAACCGCGATAAATGCCATTATCTCAACCATAATGAGCATGAGTTTCAACATTACTGATGGATTTGCAATTGGTGCTTCTGTGTTAGTTGGAAGTAGCTTGGGTGAAAAGGATGAAGCCAAGGCATTTGCATATGGAAGGCTATCACAAATATTATCTGTATTCCTTGGTCTAATGATGATACTAATTACTATTGTATTTAGAAAAGAGCTTTCATTTGCCTTTACTGATCAAAAGGAGCTAGTAAACGAAGCAAGTAGATTATTAGTATATACTGTAATTATCATGTTACCTCAAAGCCTTCAATGGGTTACAACTGGTGTATTAAGAGGTAGTGGAGATACTCATTATACAGCAAAAGCTGCATTAGTAAGTGTAGTATTTGTTAGACCAATTATTTCATTTCTATTATGTTATCCTTTAGGATTCGGATTAATTGGATCATGGGCTGGTATGTTAATAGATCAAATAATAAGAGCAACTCTAAATAATAAGAGATTCTTATCTCTTAAATGGGCCAAAATAGAAGTATAAAAGCTAGCTTACGCTAGCTTTTTTGATACTAAGACCAACCAATCGGTTTTATTTGAGATACAACAAAACTATCGCTTTGATTGTATGAATCACTATCCGGTACTATTATAAAATAAAAATCTTGATTAACAGAGAGATTATTAATATTAAACAATGATGAATCCATCCCGCCTTTAATAGTTTGATATGCCAATATAGATGTAAAACTTGAAGTTACAAATTTTTTCCAAGCAATATTCTTATCAAAATATTCTAAATATAATTGTGTATTATTTCCTGGATTTTTAATTTTGAATATATTTACTTTATCAAGGCTATCAATTGTAATTGTTTCATCAAAATTAACTACTTTTTCATCAATATTAACTTTTTCAATTGTTATTTCATTTATAACATCCGTTGCATTAAGATTTTCAATATAAAGATATATAGCATCTTGATTTAAATTTGCAAGTGTATTTTTACTAATCATGACTAATTGATCTTCAAGATTATTTCCAATATTTGAAGCAATTCCAAAAGCAAAGTGTGCTGTTATTTTTACTTTTTTATTAAATTTTTTAAATCTATAAACTAGTTCTTCTGCTTCATCATAAGTGACCTTAATAATTTCATTCTTTCCTGGTTCTAATTTTATCTTGTATTCATCAAACACAGAAGTTTCATACATCGGTACACAAACAAAATCAACAAGACTATGATTGTAATTAAGATTTTCTAATTCAAAAGAATAATCACTATCAGAGTCAATATACACTTTAAACCAACCATCATCAAGTTTCTCATATTCAATATCTTGATTATTAAATAATTTAATTATATTTAGAGTTGTAATATAATCAGATGTGTTAGCATAATTAATTCTAATTTTATAATGACTTGACAATGAAAATCGCAAATTAAAATATGCTTTATTAAAAATGTCAATTTCTGTATAACCTTTTATTATACCTTCGGTATTAAAATTTGAAGTACTCAAATACGAAATTATTTTATCAGGCACTGTATATAATACAGGCTGAGAAAGCGATGATATATATTTATCATTATTTGAATATGCTTCTACTTGTATAATATGTGAAGTTGAATAATATTCTATATCAATAAAAATTGAATTATTTGTTACATCTTTATAAAGTATTATATCCTCGTACAGATTATTATCCAAATAAACTTTATACCCATCTGCATTAGGTACTCTTTTCCAACTAACAATTCCCTTTTTATTATCTACACTTAATGAAGCTTGACGCAATTCAATTTTTTGATTTTTCTTTTCGTTTGCTTTAAATATTGAATTATTAATAATTATAGTAGAACATACCAAGACAATCGCAATTAAAATTTGAATAAAAAATTTTTTCATCATTATAATATCTCCCCCTAAATATTATTATATTTAAAAATGTTTTATTGTGCTTATCCTAACTTCCCTAATTGTTTTCAACATTCATCCGTATTATAACATATTTTATAATATTTCATTAGTATATTTAAAAATAAATAAATAAAAAATGGGTGGAATATTCACCCATTAACTATACAACTTTACTTTTAGTTTGATCTAAATCTTTAACCATTCTTGCAAATGTTGATTTTTGATCAGATAATAATTCTGATGTTTTACCATACTCTAGAATACGTCCATTATTTAATACAATAATTTTATCGCAATTAACTAAATTATGAATTCTATTAGACATAATAAGAATAATCTTATTTTTTAATTTGTATACTTCTTCCATTATTTCATTTTCAGTTTTTTGATCAAACTTAGAAGTTGCTTCATCAAGTAAGAAAATTTTAGAATCTTTATAGAAAGCATTAGCTATCGCAATTAATTGACTTTCTGATTCTGTTAATAATTTAGAATCATCAGTAATTAATGTTTGATCTCTAGCTTCTAATCTTGAAATGATTGGTTTTAAATTTGTTTTATTTAAAGCATCATTATATTTATATTCATCAAATGGTAATGGATAAGTGACATTGTTTTGAATAGTGTCATTAATTAATTTAATATTTTGAGGAATAACAGAAATTAATTCACGTAAATAATAAGAATTAATTTTATTTAAATCGCAGTTATTTAGTAAAACACTACCTTGTTTTGGCCTGATTATTTTAGTCATTAAATCAGCAATTGTTGTTTTACCACTATTACCCAAACCTAATATACCTAATTTTTCACCCTTTTTAATTTCAAAATTAATTGTATCCAATTCAAATGTTGAACCTTGACCATAATCAAAACAAACATCTTTAAATTTTAATGAATAAATTTCATCAAGCTGTTGAACTGTATCAGCTCTATTTTCAGGTTTTAATGAGTATATTTCATCAAGTTGAGTAATATACTGTTGGATATTTTCTGGATGAATTTTTAAATCTTGAATTTTACTAAATGAATTAAAGATTTGAGGAATAATAATAAACGATACAAGAATTGTTCCGATTTGTGAAGTGGCGTTTTTTCCAAGCAATGCAAAAGCTCCAACCCAAATTATAATTGAGAATATAATATCAACTAAGAAACTACTAGCAAATCCATAACTATAATTTTTTAGTGAGTAATCCTTACTATTATTCTTTTCAATTTTTTGAACTAATTTTGAATATCTTTCTTCTTCAGCTTTAATTCCATTATATAATTTTATATTTTTTAGTTTACCAAAGTTTTCATTTAAAATTTGACTTTGTTGTTCTAATATTTGTTTTGAATTCTCTGCACTCTTATTCAACATCTTTTTGATATAACGAACAAGTAAATAATAAGGTGGTAATGTTAACAGAGTGATTAAGAAATACCATGGGCCAATAGTTGCTAAACTAATTAATAATCCCATAAATATTAACGATTCATGAACAAATGGAATAAGGTTTCTTCCAAAATATTTAGTCCCGATTTCTTCAGTATCATTCATAATTCTCTTCATAGTTGTTTCTTGATCTAATTTATTAAAATCTAGAAGCTCAGAACGTAGTATTGCTGAATAAGCTTTTTCACTTAAAGCTGAAGATATATCACCACCAAGAGTACTAGCTTTAGTAACCCTTCTTGCTTCTAATACGAATGTAAGAAAAGTAAGCGTTAAAACTAAAACACTAAAAAAGATGATTTCTCCTGACTGTGCATCATTTTCAATAACCTTATTAACAACATGTCTTAAAAGCAGCGGATTAAGAATACGAAATGCAACCGTTACAACAATCATCAAAGACAATGATACAATTAAGTTTTTTCGAGATAATATTATATTTTTAATTATACTTTTTGAATTCATAACCTCTACTCCTTTCTATATATAATACTATAAATTGTAAAGCATGTCAAAACAAAATTATTATATGTATTTATTATATCATAAATATTTACTTTTTCCTAATAAAAACAATAAAAATTGATTTTTTTTATATTTTAATGTATACTAATTACAGAGGTGTTATTATGAACATAGCAATTTACCCAGGATCTTTTGATCCTGTATCAAATGGACACTTAGATATAATCCAAAGAGCTTCTAAGATTTTTGATCATATATATGTATTAGTTTCGATTAATCTAAATAAAAAATATATATTTTCAGTTGAAGAAAGAGTTGAAATGCTTAAAATTGCAACTAAAGATTTACCTAATGTAACAGTTGAAGCAAGCAAATCACTAGTTTTAAACTATGCAAGAGAAAAGAATGCTAAAGTAATTATCCGTGGTTTACGTAATTTTATTGACTATCAAAGTGAAATTACTTTATTTACATTTAACCGTTCAATGGATAAAAACATTGATACTGTTATTTTCTTTCCATCAGCAGATAATTTATTCTTATCAAGTACATCAATCAAAGAATTAGTATTATTTGGTGGTAGTATTAAGAATTATGTTCCTGAAGGTTTAGAAGAAAGAATTATAGAAAAGATTAAAAATGCTAACTAATTTTAGTTAGCATATTTTATTATCTTTAGACTTTGGAGAATAAAGGTTGGCAGTAAAGAAAGCAAAAATACAGTAAAAATTTGTCGTGTTGATAAAAATGATACACTGATTAATTCATTTAAGAATGGTACTTTTAATACTAACATTATTAATACAACACCGATTAACACTGAATATATTAAATACATGTTATTAAATTTACATGTGAAGATTGATTTAGCACGAACACAATTAAAACTATGGAATAATCTACCTAAACATAAAATCGAAAAAGCCATTGTTCTAGCTACAGTAATTCCTGAATTTAATCCTATTAAATACCCATAAAATATGAAAAATGCTAGTAAAATCCCTTCTATAAAAACTTTAATTATTAAACGCTTGGTGAATAATGGTTCGTCTTTTTTACGAGGGGATTTTTTTAATAAATCCTTATTATTTCCATCTTCCATTCCAATTGAAATGGCTGGTAGACTATCCGTTAGTAAATTTATAAATAATAAATGAACAGCTAGGAATGGTAAAGGAAGGTTTAAAAATGATGCTATTAAAACTACTAATATTCCAGCAAAATTACCACTTAATAAAAACCTAATGGCATTTTGAATATTTTGATAGACATTTCTACCATTAGAAATTGCTTTTATTATTGTGCTAAAATTATCATCAGTTAATATCATTGATGAAGCTTCTTTTGCAACCTCAGTTCCATTTTGACCCATCGATATTCCTATGTCAGCATTTTTTAAGGCGGGGGCATCATTAATTCCATCACCTGTCATAGCCACAATTCCTTTTTTTTCTTGCAAAGCCTTAACTATTCTTAGTTTATGATGAGGAGTTAATCTAGAATATACTTTAATATTAGTAATAATTTCTTTTAATTTACGATCACTTATTTTATCAAGTTCATCACCATTCATTACTATATCATTTTCATCTAAAATACCAAGTTCTCTTGCAATATAAGTTGCTGTATTTTTATGATCACCTGTTAACATAATAACATTAATACCCGCATTCTTGGCATCTCTTACCGCCTGATATGCTTCTTTTCTAATTGGATCATATAAAGCTACATAACCAAGATAAATAAATTCATTTTCATCTTCTTCGGTTATTTTTTTTGTATACTTCATGTCTTTATATGCAAAAACTAAAACACGAAATCCTTTATTACTAATGTCATCTATTTCTTTTGTAATTGACGATATAATATCAGGAGTAGCAATCTTAATCAAATTGTTTTCTTTAATATAATTTACTTTTTTTAAAATAACTTCTCCTGCTCCCTTTGAATATACATATAATTGCATATTTTCTTTATATAGAGCACTCATCATTTTTCTTGATGAAGTAAATTCAATTGTATCTATTAATTCATCATTATTATAATAATTTTCTTTTTCTAAATATTCATTAATAGCTTTTTCAGAAAATCCATTATCACGACATGTATTGTATAAGCATTTATAGAATAATTCTTTTGATCCAATATATTTAATAGAATTAACTACCATTTTGTTTTCTGTTAGAGTACCTGTCTTATCAGTACATATATAATTAATACATCCTAATGATTCAACTGATTTTAACTCTTTAATTATTGCATTCTCTTTTGCCATTCTTTCAGTACCAATGGCAAGGACAATTACAACAATTGTACTTAAAGCTTCAGGTATGGCAGCAACAGCTAAAGCAACTGCAAACATCAACGAATCTAAAAAATCAACTTTATTCTTAAGTCCCAATAAAAATACAATAACACAAATTATAATTATTATAGTAGCAAGTAATCTACTAAATTCATCTAAACTACTTTGTAGAGGCGTTTTTCGATTTTTAGTTGTTGAAATCTCTTTAGCTATTTTCCCAATTTCTGTATCCATGCCAATGGAAGTTACAACATACAACCCACTTCCTCTAGTGATATATGTTCCAGCATAAAGCATATTTATCTTTTCAGACAAGACAATATTTTCTTTTTCAATGCGTTTATCAGCCTTATAAACTGGAACTGATTCACCTGTTAGGGAAGATTCATTTACTTCCAAATTATCAGAATTAATTATTCTTCCATCTGCACTAATCATATCTCCTGTTGATAATAAAACAATATCACCAACAACTAAATGACTAGCATGAATTAAAAGTTTTTGTTTATCTCTAATAACTGTAACTGTTGGGCTTGATAATACTTTTAAAGCTTCTAGTGACTTTTGAGACTTACTTTGCTGGTATGTTCCTAAAAAAGAATTTAGTATTATAACAAAAAAAATAACAATTGTGGAGGCAATCTCACCAATTATCATTGAAATAAATGCAGATGCAATTAATATAATAACAAGAAAGTCTTCAAATTGTTCTAAAAACATTCTTGCTTTACTTTTCTTTTCATATTCATTAATTTCATTTAGACCGTGTTTTTTTTGTAATGCCTTTACTTGTTTTTCTGTTAGTCCATCAACACTACTATTTAGTATTTTATAGACTTGTTCTATTTCTAGATTATGAATATTTTTCATATTATCACCGACCCTAACTCGATAAATAATATTCATTTTATATAAGAAATATACATAAGAAAAAATTTATTAAATATAAAAAAACATCAAATACATTTAATGTAAATGATGCTTTAAAGATCAAAATTTTAAAATAAAAATGTCAGCATTAAAAGTAATTATCACAATTTTCTTGCGTAGTTCCTTCCAACATTTTTACTAATATATCTACATAATCCAGATCCACAGATTGCCAAAGATTTCATCATGTCTAATTCATGTTGTCCTGGTATTATATTAGAATAACGGTATACAGTATTATTATTGAACATTACATCCATATAATCTTTATGTATTTCATACATTAAGACACCCGAATTACCATTTTTGTTTAAATATCTTGTCATAAATATCTCCTTTCTATTATATTATCTAACTGATAATAGAATGGTTATTTACTTATTCAATTAATTTAAATGTTAATTCTTATGCTTAGTTTCATCTACTAAGACAAATTTGGTTTTTCCATATGGTGTAGGTGGGACTTTGTTATCTTTTACAAATGTATATTCACTATTTCCACCAACTGGACGATATTGTCCTGATTTTGGAACTCTTTCACCAGTTTTTACAGTCTTACGCATTTTTCTCCTTTCCCACCACTTTTTCCTTGCTTATACATACACTATATGTTATAATATATTTGCGACAAATATTAAAACATATTTGTAAAGTCATCGCAATAGCGGTGATTTTTTTATTTTTACGATAATTTTCTATTATCAGTTAGATTCTAAATACAATAGATTTTAAAACGCTTACTTTTTTATTTAAATGAAAAGCAAGAAAAACATTGTATTCAATTATTTATTCTTGCTTTTAATATTTATTGGTAATTAATACTAAACAGTTTTAAAAAAACTAATTTATAATTTTTATGAAATACTTAATATATTGAAAAGTCTTTTAAAACAATATTATTTGTTTTAATAGTTTTTTTCATATCAATAATTCTTTGATTTGAACTGCCTCTAAATAACAGTTCTAATGATCTTTTATTTATATCAAATCGA
>JAEYQM010000010.1 GCA_023410025.1 Bacillota bacterium | reverse complement strand
TTTGGTGACGATAGCAAAGTGGATACACCTGTTCCCATCTCGAACACAGAAGTTAAGCACTTTTACGCTGATGATAGTTAGAGTAACTCTTGCGAAAGTAGGTAGTTGCCAAGCTTCTTTCTATTTTACATAGGCCTCCGTAGCTCAGTTGGTTAGAGCACATGACTGTTAATCATGGGGTCCTAGGTTCAAGTCCTAGTGGGGGCGCCATTATCTTGGCCTGTTGGAGAAGCGGTTTAACTCACATGCCTTTCACGCATGCATACACGGGTTCGAATCCCGTACAGGTCACCATTAAAAATTAAACATCGGCTGATGTTTTTTTATTTTTTTGTTGATATATTATAAATATAGGGTATAATAATAGTATAAAGTTTGGTAACGATAGCAAAGTGGATACACCTGTTCCCATCTCGAACACAGAAGTTAAGCACTTTTACGCTGATGATAGTTAGAGTTATTCTTGCGAAAGTAGGTAGTTGCCAAGCTTTTTTTATTTTACATTTTAATATTATAAAATAGATTATGTTATAATTGAATACTTAAGCAATTTAAATATTTATTAAATAATTTGGTTGTATATTTTAAAATAATTTTATTAATATATTTAAATAAATTGACCTTTATTTAAATTAGTGGTAAATTTATAATATATAGATATTTAATATTAATAATTGTTAACTTAATTTTACTTTTTTCTATAATTATAATATTTTACAAAGATAAAAAAAGTTTTAAATTTTTGTTTTGTAATATAATTAAGCATATATTAAAACTAAATATATTATAAATTTAGTTGGCCTGTTGGAGAAGCGGTTTAACTCACATGCCCCTCACGCATGCATTCACGGGTTCGAATCCCGTCCAGGTCACCATTAATGTAAATCGATAAGTCTTATGCGTAAGGCTTATTTTTTTATTATAAAGTATATTTTAGCGAGAATTGGTTAGAAGACCTTCTTTTTTATACAAACACGACAATTATTGTTAAAATACCTTAGGAGACTATCCAAGGACTCGAACCAGCTTTCGTGGGGTCTCGAACCTATTAGAGATAATGATGGAAAAATTATTGAAAAAATAGTATAATTAATTAAAGAAATATGCGAACCATTTTTTGATTTTATACACTCTATAGGTGTAAGAGGTAAATGATATGACTGATAAAGAAGAATTAATTGAACAACTAATAACACAAATGGATAAAGTATTCTTTTATTGTGTCAAACGTTGTAATAGTAGAATAGATGCTGAAGACTTATCACAAGATATTCTACTTGACATTATGATAAATATTAATAAAGGAATTAAGATTGAAAACTTTGATTATTATATATGGCAAATATGTAAAAACCATTATAGTAAATATGTAGCAAGGAAAGTAAAAGATAGAGAAAATGTTACATTTGTTGAAGAGATAGATGAACCCGGGAATAAAGAAAGCTCTTTAGACAAACTAACTAATTCAGAAAAAATATCAATGATTAATGTTACAATTAAATTACTTTCAAGTGATTATTCAGAAATCCTTTATTCATATTATGTAGAAGATAGGTCGTTATCATTTATAGCAGAAAAATTAAACTTACCTCTTGGAACAGTCAAAAGAAGATTGTTTGACATCAGAAATAAACTTAAGGAGTATTTAAAAATGGAAAGATTAAATGGTAGAAAGGCATTTGCACCTAAAAAATATCAAACACATAGAAGTGGTGGCGCAAATTTGAATCCTGAAGAATATACAAATGGATTGATAGAACAAAACTTATTAAGGCATTCATATGGAAATCCATGTAGTTTAGAAGATTACTCGTTGGAAATGGGAATAAGCTTCCCATATATTGAAAATATTGTTAATAGTTTAGAACATGCGACTTTGTTAATAAAAGATAAAAGCGGTAAATATTTAACTAATTTCATAATAGTAGATAAAAACATAGATAATAAAGTATTAAAATTGGTTAAACAAAGAGCAAGGGAATATACAAAGTTAATAGTTGAATAATGTAAAAATCATTTTAATGAGTGGAAGGAATTAGTCGATAATAATTTACTTGATGATAATAAATTAATGTGGTCATACATGTTTAATACAAATAGAAAAGTTGAGTATTTAGATTGTACAATAGAAGAAACTATAAAAAATATGAGAACTCATAGTCATATTGTTGAAGGTGGCAGTTGGGATTTTAGTATGTCTGAAGTTTATGACACAGAGTTAAATAGTTTTCATATTAATGAATGTATGGATGGAAACGGTGTAATAGGAGTACAAGGATTATTATATCCAGGTCAAAGGGAAATAGATGGTATTAATTCAGAAGCATTAAAATGTATAAGATGGGATAATAGTGCAAATTGGGATGCTGATTTTCAATTGTTTGGTTATTTAGTAAAAAATAAAAATATTAAATACTCTGATTGTGTATATACGCTAAAATCTGCTGTTGATAATATGGTTAAAGAAAACTATTTAAGAATTGAAGAAGATAAAATAAAATTTAATTTTGTTTTACTAGATTTTGAAAAAGCAAAAATTAATAAAGAAGATGAGTATAGTGTTGAGTTAATTTTAGCAAAACAAAAAAGAAAAGAAATTACAAATGAAATTGCAGATATATTTAAAGATGTTATTCCTGAATATTTATATAAAGACTTAGATTATATTGCTAATTCTTATTTCATAGCAAATATGAGACAACATCTAGTAATGGATTTTGAAGAAAAAGGACTAATCAAACCAGTTAATGAAAATAGATTTGTATATAATATGTTTTGTTGGGAAAGCAAATAATAAATAATTAATTAATCAAAGCTAGTTAACCAACAACAAAATGGTTAGCTAGCTTTTTTATAAAATAAGTATCATTCATCACCAAGACACATTAATAAACGTTAGGTTTGATACAGTGTATCAAGCCTTTTTTTATGTTTTAAAGAATTGGGTATTCTAATATGAACACAATAAAGTACTTTTATTTTAACATTTATACCACAGACTTGATCCA
>JAEYQM010000005.1 GCA_023410025.1 Bacillota bacterium | reverse complement strand
TAAACTTCAGTACCCCAATTGATAATAACTTCATCCTTATACTTATCATCATTTAATTTAATTAATTCATCTTTTAAGCCTTCAAAATTTACCTTATCACTCATTAATATTTCTCCTTTCAATGTTTAAATTTTATTTTTCACTCTTACTATTAATTTTTTTGTTCTAATATTTAGTTCAACTAAATGCTTATTAAAAAGTATATATACATAGTAGACATTGATTTCTTACTTTAATTTAGTTCTATTACAATTACTTTAAAAAAAGGATTTATTGAAGATTATCAATATTTTCATTATCATAATATCTGTAATTAAAACTATCTCTTTTTGGCTTTATGTACTTAATGATAATATTGTAAATTCCTACTACTTATACTTTCAAGTCAATAATTTTAAATTTCATAATATTATTGTATATATATTATAATATATTACGTTAGGTAAATGCAATTAATTAATAAATATATTTTAAGATGTTAAATGTCAATATAAATTTATTTGCTGAACTTCGAAATTAAATAAAGAGTTTTATTTATGGAATATATCAATCTCATTCTTTTAAAAAAATAGATTATTAAATAATTGGTGTAATAAAGAAGCTAATGGTTAAGTAAGTCTGGTATATATTTTAGTAAAAAACTATAAAAATTAATGATTTGTTATTTATATAAGGCTATAAAACTATAAATATTTTAAAGATAATTTATTTGGATATTAAAGAAGTAAGAAAAAATTCTGTTTCAATATAATAAATAAATTGAATATAAATTAATAAAAAAATTGTTATTTATTAAATTACCAATTAAATCTAAAATAGAAAATTACATACCTTACTACATGTAAGGTTTTTCTTTTTAGATATTGAAATAAAATACTAAACATGTTATAATTAATTAATCTTTAAGGGAGGAAAAAAATGGTTTTTTTAAAGAATTATAAAATGGTTTCAAAATCAATTTTCTTATTTGTTGTAGCCTTATTGTTAACAGCTTTAATATCTGGTTGTACAAAAAAAGTAGCTGTTGAAGATATTGAGCTAGATAAGACTAATGTCAATGTTATGGTTGGCAAATCATTACAAATGCAAGCGCTTGTAATACCTGATGATGCTACAGACAAAACATTAACTTGGACTAGTTCAGATGATAAAGTTGCAACTGTAGTTAATGGATTAATTACAGGAATAAAAATTGGTACAGCAAAAATAACTGTATCAAGTGGAAAAATAACAAAAAATATTGATGTAAGTGTTGTTGCTGCAGAGCACAAAGTAACATTTAATACTGATGGTGGAACAGTATTTCCTGAACAAACAGTTGCTGATGGAGGAAAAGCAACTTATCCTGGTGCTCCAGTAAAAGAAGGACATAAATTTGGAGGTTGGTTTAAGAAAGATCTAACTACTGAATTTGATTTCAATGTCGCCATAACTGAATCTCAAGAAATAGTTGCAAAATGGACTGTAAATAAATATCGTGTTGTATTTAAAGTAGACAATGTAACTTATAAAGAAGAGCAAGTTGAATACAATTCAAAAGTAACTAAACCAGCTAATCCAATAAAAGAAGGATATAATTTTGCTGGTTGGTTTAATGGAGAATTTGAATATAATCTAAATACACCAATTAAAGAAACTTTAGAATTAAATGCAAAATTCTCACCAAAGAATAATACTGTTTATAAAGTTAATCATTATAAATTTAATACTAATACAAATGATTTTGTACTTATCGATACAGAAGAATTAACTGGAACTACAGGAGCAACTGTAGTAGCATTTCCAAAAACATTTGAAGGTTATATGACTGAACAAGAAAAATATGAAGGTGTAATTCTAGCTGATGGTAGTTTAGAAATTGATATTAAATATGTACTTTGGAGTTTCTCTTATGAATATGTTCTAAATGGTGGAAACTTTACATATCAAACTCGTGCTGAAATGGTAACTGATTTCTTAAATGATTATAATAAAGCAATGGGTAAAACTGATACTCTTGAAGCAATTGCAGGATATGGAAACTGGAGTCCAATTGATTTCCATAAGATGTTCTTTATGGAAGGATATAGAGAAAAATGGTTATGGATGGCTGATTATTTAGGTCAAAATGGCTCATCTACAAATAAAAAATCAGCAAGTGATATATTAGTAACAAAAACAGAATCTGAGTATACAGGCAAAAACGCTAACCATATTTATGCGTTTACTTATGAAGTAAGAGCATTCATCCTAGGAATTAAATATACAAAGAATGCTAACTGGATGAGTAGTGATTATTCAGATTTTGGTCTTGCAAATGGTTTCTGGGATACATTTGTAAAGTACAGAGAAGAAATTAAATTTACTAATCTTACTGAAGAGCAAACTTTAAAAACTTCATCTTACAAAGAAGGTTATACATTTGCTGGTTGGTATCTAAATAGTGATTTCTCAGGAGAACCAGTAACTACAGTAAGATCATCAACAAAAGTATATGCCAAATGGGATATTAAAGACCCTGTTACAGCAATCGAAATTTTAAATCCAGTTGCTGTATTAGATAAATTTGCTACACACCAATTACAAATTAAAATATTGCCTGACAATGCATTTAATAAACAAGTAGTGTATTCTACATCTGATGATAAAGTTCTTCAAGTATCAGATACAGGTTTAGTTAAAGCGGTTAATGCAGGTAAAGCAACAATCTCTGTTAAATCAGTAGTAACTGGTGTTACAGCTACAGTTGAAATTACTGTATCACCTCAAGATGATATTACAATTAAATATACAAAAGATTTTGATGGAACATTAAAATTAAATAAAGAAGTTACACTTACTCTTGCTGGAGTTGGAAAACTTACAGGTTCATCATTTGCTTATACTTCAAAAGATACTAATATCTTAACAGTAGATACTAATGGTGTTGTTAAGGGTGTAGGACTTGGTGTTGGTACAATTGACATTGGACTTGCAAATGATCCAAAAGTATTATTAACAATTACAATTAATGTAATTGAAGAACCAACAACAAGCAAAATTGATCAATTGATCGCTCTTCTTACAAGTGCAAATAATGCTGTTGTTGATACAGTTAATGCAAGTCTATATTATGACAACTATTCTGCATTCCAACAATACTATGATTCAGTATATGGAAGTGTTAACCTATTCTTATTTGATACACTTGCAATCGATTCAACAACATATCTAATTGATCCAACTCAACAAACTAATAAACATAGTGGTTTAAAAACATCAACTGAATTTATTGTTGTTCATGACACAGCTAATATTAGTGGTGGATTAACTAACCATGGTAGTTATTGGAAACAAGAAGGTCATACTACATCAATTCACTTTACAGTTGGTGATGGTGGGGTTGTTCAAAGTTTAGACACTAAATATGTTGCCCATCATGCAGGAGACGGAACTGGTACTAAGTTCAGTTGGACTGATACAAATATTCCAAGTAATAATAATAAGGAACCAAAGATTTCAATTAATGCCACTGGTAACTTTACATTTAATGGTGTTGATAGTAAAGTGGCTGCTCCAAAAGGTAAGAATGGTGAAATTTTAGATGATTCATACTTCACAATTTTAGGACCTACATGGACAATTGGAACTAATGGTAATTACTATATTGGTACACATGCATTTGATACATCACAAAATTCACGTGGTGTAATTGCTTCACGTGGTGGAAATAACAATTCTGTAGGTATTGAAATGTGCGTTAATACTAATGGTAATATTTATGATACATGGCAAAGAACTGCAAAACTTGTATCTAAATTAATGGTTGATAATAATCTAGATCTTAATAGAGTTATCCAACATAATACAATTACAGGTAAGAACTGTCCTCAATCTTTAATTATGTCTAATTATTGGGACACATTTATGAAGATGGTTGAAATTGAACACATCATTGGAACACAATATAGTAATGCAAAAATATCAATGCTTTCAAATAATCCAACATTAGTAAACAATAAAGGATTAGTAATTGGTGAACCTCTATTAACAACATCTGTATCATATACAATTACAGTTGAAATTGATGGCGTTTCTAAATCAATTACTTTAAGTTCAGTAATACCTGGAACATCTTCATGGTCACAATTAAATGGTATGTTCTCAACTAAATAATGATAAATAAAGGTTATAAAAAATGGTATATTGTTAAATTGAAGATGTTGATTTTTCTTTTTGATAATAGATATTAATTATTGCACTTACAATAGATTATATAATTTTAAAATAAATATTTCACTATATTATTTCTTTAATAAATATTGATGTTTTCTATAGATAAACATAAAAATAATTTTTATAATGTTATTATTAAAAGAAATATCATATTATATAATGATAGAATATCATATAGATTATATAATTATTTAAATTATTAATTAATTGACATAATCCGTCA
This sequence comes from Bacillota bacterium, assembly GCA_023410025.1. Classification (GTDB taxonomy): domain Bacteria; phylum Bacillota_I; class Bacilli_A; order ML615J-28; family CAG-698; genus JAEYQM01. Next base: position 386 of record JAEYQM010000005.1, on the reverse strand, counting down.
AAAAATTATTTTGCTTATGTTATAATCTAAAAAAGGATGTGAAATAATGAAAAAATTAATTTTAACTTTTATATCTTTTATCCTATTAATATGTATGGTTGGTTGTAATAAAAAGGATTTAAATTCTCACTTAGTGATTGATTCATATGCTTCATCCAAAATTGATCCGGCAACAGTTTTCCAATTAAAAATGAAAAATAGTTTTGAAATTGATGATGATTATATTTGTGAATTAAATTATGGTCATAAATATCAAATTGATGAAACAATTGATCAAGACGATATAAACATAGTTGGAATGTTTAGGATTATAAGAATTGATAATAAGAATAGTGTAGATTTTACCAATCTTCAAAGTGTTAAACCTTTATTAGAAGTTCAAAATT
>JAEYQM010000063.1 GCA_023410025.1 Bacillota bacterium | reverse complement strand
TTACAAGAATATGGTAGTTTTGGTACTTATAGTTATTGTTTATTAAAAAGTCCCAATAATGAAATATGGGAAGGCTATATTTGTAGGTAATAGGTATACTGTTTTTATCTAACAAAATGGTGTAAATAGTTATTATTTATCTATAGCCAGATAAAAATATTAAAGGACGCTTAAAGCGTCCTTATTTTTTTAATCTAATTGATTTAACTGTAATCACTGGATATGGGAAATCTGTAAATGCTTGGCTAATTGCAACAGTAGGTGCATTACTTAAATCTAAAATAACATTTAAGCTTTCTTGATCAATTGCTTTTCCAAAAGCAGCATATTGACCATCAAGATGTGGAGTATTTGTTGAACAAATAAAAAACTGTGATGTTGCACTATTAGCAATATTAGTTCTTGCCATTGAAATAACACCTAATTCATGTTTTAAATCATTTCCAACATGACCATTGCTTGTAAATTCACCATAAATTGCTTGCGTTTTAGTCTTTTCTTTAATTTCATTATCTTCAATATAATATCCACCAGTTTGAATCATAAAATTAGCAATAATTCTATGGAAAATCACCCCATCATAATATTTATCTTCCACTAATTTTAAGAAGTTTGCAACTGTAATAGGAGCAATTTCTGGGTATAATTCTAAATTTATTACTCTTTCATCACTTAAAGTAATTATAACTTGGGGATTAATTTTTTCTTCATCTTGTTTTTTATCTTTACATCCAACCAAAACAAGTACAATCAATAAAACTATAAGTATTTTCATATCTATTACCTCTTTTTTGTATTATACCCTTAAATAATACAAATGTTAATAATAAAATCATTTTCTTTTTACTATTGATTGCATTTTTCAACATTTTGAATTATAATTTACATTATATAAGGAGGTTATTATGGTTATCAAAGTTAATAATCTAGAAAAAACATACAAAAGTGGGGTTAAGGCCATTGATGGACTTAATTTTGAAGTAAGAGATGGGGAAATATTTGGTCTATTAGGTCCAAATGGGAGTGGGAAGACAACTTTTATTAATTGCCTCCTATCTCTTTTAAAATATGATAAAGGCTCTATTGAAATTTTTGGTAAACCAATGAGTGCCACAAATTACGATATCAAAAAAGAAATTGGATTAATCACTCAAAATGTGGCGGTTTTTGAAGAACTTACTGTTTTTGAAAACATTGATTATTTTTGTAGTCTTTATATAAGCGATAAAGCAATGAGGAAAAAACTTGTTGAAGAGGCAATAGAATTTGTTTCTTTAAATGAATTTAGAAACTTTTTACCAAAAAAATTATCAGGAGGTCTATTAAGAAGACTTCATATAGCTTGTGGAATTGCACATAGACCAAAATTAATTATTCTTGATGAGCCAACTGTAGCTGTAGACCCACAAAGTAGAAACAAAATTCTTGAAGGGATTCAAAAGCTTAATAATGAAGGGGCAACTATTGTCTATACTACTCATTATATGGAGGAAGTTGAACAACTTTGTGATTATATAGTTATTATGGATAAGGGTAAGGTAATTGCTGAAGGAACTAAAGATTCTATTAAAGATATGATTGATTTAGGAGAAACGATTAGGATTACAATCAATAAACCTAATGATGAGGTCGTTAAAGAACTAAATAATATTGAAAATGTTGTATCTGTAACTTATGACAATGGCTCATTAATCATTAAATCAAACAAAGGAAAAAGCAATATTCCATCAGTATTACACATTTTAAATGAAAATAAACTTCAATTTGATAATATCCATTCACAAACACCTACATTAAATGACGTATTCTTAGCCATCACAGGTAAAGAGTTGAGGGATTAAGATGACTATACTAAAATATAATTTTTTATGTCTATTTAAGAATAAGGCATTATTATTTTGGACTTTAGTATTTCCAATTGTACTTGGTTTACTATTTAAGATTGCATTTTCTGATATTGAAAAGGGTGGCAACTTAAAAACAATTAATATTGCTATAATTGATCGTGTTGAAATACCAAATGGATTTTTAGATTCGATTGAGAATGCAAAATATAATGAAGATTTACCAATATTTGATTATCAGTTAGTTGATAAAGATACAGCCTTCACATTACTAGAAAATGGGGAAGTAAGTGGGGTAATTGATATTAAATCAACCGATAATATATCATTATCAGTAACTAGTGGTGGGTATAGTCAAACAATAATTAAATCATATCTTGATCAGTACATGCAAATTAACTCTTCAATTAGTTCATTAATTATATTATCCCATGGAAATTTATCTGTTGAAGAAGTAATTGCAAAATTAAATAATCAAAAAGATTATTTAAAGGATGCCCAAACAAATACCAAGAAAACTTCTATGGTAAGTTACTACTTCTTTACTTTAATTGGTATGGCAATTTTATATGGTTCATTTTGGGGATCTTTTATTGTTGATAGATTATTACCGAATAATGGTAATCAAGGTATTAGACTTTCAATTTCTCCTGTAAAAAGAAAAAATTTATTAATTGCAGGACTATTTTCATCATTTGTTGTTCATTTTATTGAATTAATTATAATAATTTTAGTTCTTGATTTTGGTTACGGTGTTAATTTTAATACAAATTACTTGTATCTAATTATTACTTGTGCTTTAGGTTCAAGTTTAGGTATTTCTTATGGTGCTTTTATTTCAATGGTATTAAAACGAAAACCTGAAGGAACTAAGGTTGCAGTTACAATAATTACTTCAATGGCAGGAAGTTTCCTTGCTGGTATGATGGTTATTAGTGTCAAATACTTTGTTCAAACAAATATTCCCATTTTACAATATATTAATCCAGTTAATGTCATAACTGATGCCCTATATTCATTAAGTTATTATACTGATATCAATAGATATTTAATGAATATTGGAATACTCGCCCTAATGACTATTATCTTCCTTACTTCAACAGCCTTTTTATTTAGGAGGGATAGTTATGAAAGTATTTAGTCTATATTTAAAGATATTAAAGAAAAACATTGTTATCGTTATATCATATTTCGCAATATTTCTTGGTATAGCTTTAGTATTTGCTAGTTCTCCATCACAATCTACAGTTGATTTTACCGAATCAAAGACTGATATTGTCTTTAGAAATTATGATGAAGATACACAACTTATAAACAATCTTGTAAAAAACATTGAAAAGTATGTTAATTTTAAGGAAATTGAAGACAAAAATATTAATGATGCTTTGTATTTTCAAAAAATAACATATGTAATTACAATTCCAAAAGGTTTTACTAATGATTTTTATAATGGATTAGACCCAAAAATAGAAACTATCAAGATTGATAATAAGGTTTATAATATAACTTTAGAATCAGTGATCAATAAATATTTAAATCTTGTAAATTCTTATAAAAATACTATTGAAGGAATTGAAGAAAGTGTAATGTTTGAAAGTATCACAAAAGACTTACAAAAAGAAATTGATGCTTCAAAACTACATGTTTCAAATAATGAATTATCTTACGCAGGATTTTTCTATAGTTATTTCAATTACATATTATTTGCAATTATGATAACTATTGTTGGATTAATTAATTTAAAGATTAATAAATTTGAAATTAAAAAAAGAATGGGAATATCTCCATATTCCCAAGTTAAAACAAGTTTAGAAATTTTATTAGGTCATTTCCTTCTTGCTTTTGCAATTACAACACTACTTGTAATTTTAAGTTTTATACTATATCCAAAAGCAATGAATACTGATAATGGTAAGTTATTAATAATTAATGCTTATGCAATATCTTTACCAGTATTAGGTATTGCCTATTTAATTTCTTTACTTATTAAAAATGGTAATGTCCTTTCAGCAATCACTAACATTATTAGTCTAGGAATTTCATTCTTGTGTGGAGCATTTGTTCCTCAAGAATACTTAAACCCTACTGTTTTAAAATTTGCTCATTTATTACCATCTTACTATCATATTTATAACAATAATAAGATTATTAGTTTGCAAACTATAAATAGTAGTAATTTAAGTGAAATCATTACTAATATGTTAATACAAATTTTATTCTTTATTATTGCTGCCGTAATTTCTGTAATTATTTCTTACAAACAACAAAAACAAGAACAGTAGTTTACTACTGTTCTTTTCTTGATTTTAAATATCTATATTGGTATAATATCTTTATATGCGGTTATGGCGGAACTGGTAGACGCGCTATCTTGAGGGGGTAGTGTCCTTGACATGTGAATTCGAATTTCACTAGCCGCACCATATTTAATTAAATGGTTTGATTTATCAAGCCTTTTTTTATACTTTCATCATTACAATTTATTATACATATATAAGTTTTTTTAAGGTACGGTAATAATAGAGTAGACATCTACATTAAATAAATTATTTAGTTTAAAAGTTTAAAAAATAGATTAAATATTAAAATATTTATAATAATTTGTCATTTAAACAATTTTTTAAATTAAAACATGTAAAACCTATATTTTTAGTTTTAATCGTTTGTATACAAGATGTGAATAAATTGTTTTGCATATATTAAAAAACGATTAAAAACGAAATTTTACCCTTTATTTCCAATTTAAGAGGTAATACTGCAAATTTAATTTAAAACATCATATAGATTAAAAATAGATAGACGATTTGTCTATCCATTTTAATATGTTATTTATTTAATTGTTTTGCAAGAACAATTTCTTTACTCTTCATCAATCTAATGATATTACTTCTTTCATTGTCTTCAAGTTTCATGACAATATATTTAATTTTTTGAACCATTTCTGGAATCATAACATATTCAATTGCATTAACTCTTCTTCTTGTCTTTTCAATTTCAAAGGCGAGCATATCACATGACTTTTCAATTTGTGCAAGTTCAATCAACTTTGGAAGTAATTTAGATAATTCTATTACTGATGAATCTAGTTCAACAGGAGTAAAAGCAAAACCATATGTTAAATCGATAACGTCACTTGCTTCATAGCTAATAGTCGGAGTTTTAATATTCATCGTATTTTTTGAACCAACTGTAAGTTTAGAACTATTTGCTGGAACCATTAATGATTCCATAATTCCTTCAATACTCATTTTTAGCATTGCGGAATTAAAGCTTTTCGTGATTTTTCTTAACTCTTCTTCTACCTCTTTACGTAATTCATCATTATATCTAATAATTTGCATAAATTGGCGAACCATTTCATCTTGTTTATCCTTCAGTAATTTGTGACCCCTCTTGGCCGTACTTAATCGCTTTTTAAGACGAGTCAATTCCATTCTTGTTGGATTGATTATTGTCGCCATTTACTAGTCCTTCTTTGGATAATATTTTTCAATATACTCAAGACTAATACGTTTTAATTCTGATTTTGGAAGTATTGATAATAATTCCCATCCAATACTAAGAGTTTCTTCTATGCTACGGCCAGTTTGAAACCCTTGAGAAACGTATTTGTTTTCAAATTCAACGGCAAAATTACTATATAGTTTATCTATATCTGATAAAGCTGCTTCACCAAGAATAGTTGATAATTCTTTTGCTTCTTTACCACGTGCATAGGCTGCAAATAATTGGTTCATTGTATTTGAATGGTCTTCACGAGTTTTACCTTTTCCAATACCCTTATCCTTTAGACGGCTAAGTGATGGAAGAACATCGACTGGTGGTAATACTCCTTTTAAGTATAATTCACGAGAAAGAATAATTTGTCCTTCTGTAATATATCCTGTTAAGTCAGGAATTGGATGTGTTTTGTCATCTTCAGGCATTGATAGAATTGGAATTTGGGTAATTGAACCTGGTTTTCCTTTAATTCTACCAGCTCTTTCGTATAAGCTTGCTAAGTCAGTGTACATGTAACCTGGATATCCTCTACGTCCTGGAACTTCTTTACGGGCAGCCGATACTTCACGTAATGCTTCAGCATAGTTAGTAATATCTGTAAGGATTACTAGTACATGCATCCCTAATTCATATGCTAAGTATTCAGCACATGTAATTGCCATACGAGGAGTTGCAATTCTTTCGATGGCAGGGTCATTAGCTAAGTTAACGAATAGAACACTTCGTTCAATTGCTCCTGATTTTTGGAATTCTTGTACGAAATAGTCAGACTCTTCAAAGGTAATACCAATAGCAGCAAATACTACAGCAAATTCTTCGTTTTTACCTAAAACTTTTGCTTGTCTTGCGATTTGGGCAGCAAGTTTTGAATGTGGTAAACCAGATCCAGAGAAGATTGGTAGTTTTTGACCACGAACTAGTGTATTAAGTCCGTCAATAGCACTAATTCCTGTTTGAATAAATTCTGATGGATAGTCACGGGCAACTGGGTTAAGTGGAGTACCATTAATATCTAGTACTTTTGTTGGAATGATTTCTCCACCACCATCAATTGGACGTCCCATACCGTCAAATACACGTCCGACAATATCCGGTGATAGTTTTAGTTCAATTCCATGACCTAAGAACATTGCCTTAGCATCACTTATTCTTAAACCTTGAGATGGTGTAAATAATTGGACTAAGGCTTTTCCTTCATCGATTTCAAGTACTTTACCAACTCGTTCTTCACCATCAGATTGCTTGATGCGAACTAGTTCATCATATTTTACACCTTCAACCCCATCAACAAGCATTAAGGGACCAACAACTTCTTTTATTGTCTTATATTCTTTTGCCATTAGTTTTCACCCCTTAATAATTTATCAAATTCAGCTTCTAATTGATTTTTAATACTTGCATACTCTAAATCAAAATTATCCTCTTTAATATATTTCATTCTTGAAATTTTTTCTAATACACGCATATTAGTAATTTTATTAAAACTTATGTCTTGTTTTAATGCTTCTTGTCCACGGTGATACCATTCAAGAATTGCATTTAACATTCCATATTGTTTATTTAATGATGTATATGTATCTACTTCATCAAAGGCAATTTGGTGTAAGAAGTCTTCACGAATACTTCTTGCAGCTTCAAGTGTTAAACGGTCATTAAATTCAAGTGAATCAACACCGACTAGACGAACTATTTCATCAAGTCTTGATTCATCTTGAAGTAAACGAATTGCAACACCTACTTGTTTTGCCCATTCTCTTTTTACATTTTCATTATAGAAATCAGTTAATTGATCTTTATATAATGAGTAACTATTTAACCAGTCAATAGCTGGGAAATGTCTACGATATGCTAATGATGCACTTAATCCCCAGAATACTTTTACAATTCTTAATGTTGCTTGTGATACAGGTTCAGAAGTATCTCCACCTGGAGGAGACACGGCACCAATTGCTGTAATTGCCCCTTCACGAGGATTATTACCAATTGTTTGTACTCTTCCGGCTCTTTCATAGAATTCAGCTAGTCTACTTGCAAGGTAAGCAGGATAACCTTCTTCACCTGGCATTTCTTCTAGACGCCCACTCATTTCACGAAGTGCCTCGGCCCAACGTGATGTAGAGTCAGCCATTATGGCAACTTTGTATCCCATATCGCGGAAATATTCGGCTATCGTAATACCAGTATAAATTGATGCTTCACGTGCCGCAACTGGCATGTTTGAAGTATTGGCAATTAAAACAGTTCTTTTCATTAATGGTTCGCCAGTCTTTGGATCTTGTAAATGAGGGAACTCATTTAATACATCCGTCATCTCATTTCCACGTTCTCCACAACCAACATAAACAACGATATCAGCATTAGCCCATTTAGCTAATTGGTGTTGAACAACTGTTTTTCCTGAACCGAATGGACCAGGAATGGCAGCAACTCCACCAATAGCAATTGGGAATAATGTATCGATTACTCTTTGTCCAGTCACCAAAGGTTCTTTAGGAGAAAGCTTTTTACTAATTGGACGAGGACGACGTACAGGCCATTTTTGTAGCATTGTAACATCAATTATTTTTCCAGATTCATCTCTTACCTTTGCAATCACATCAGTAATTGTTGATCTCCCGCTACCAATATAAGTGATTTCTCCACTAACTCCATAAGGAACCATAACATAATGTTTTACAACGCTAGTTTCATCAACACTTCCTAAGAAGTCACCAGCTGTAACTTTTGTTCCATATGTTACAAGGGGAGTAAACTCCCATAATTTTGTACGATCAAGTTTTGGTAAATCTATCCCTAAAGGAATTCTGTCCCCACTATTGTCATAAATTACGTCAAGTGGTCTTTGAATTCCGTCAAATATTCCTTCAATTAATCCTGGAGCTAACTCTACTGATAGAGGTTCATTTGTATAAAAAACAGGTTCTCCAGGACCGATACCTGCAGTTTCTTCATATACTTGAATAGATGCGTATTCCCCACGAAGTTCAATTACTTCACCGATTAAACGTTTTTCACTTACACGGACAACATCGTACATCTTAACATCTCTCATGTTTTTGGCTACGATCAAAGGTCCTGCAACTTTTGACACAACACCAACTTTATAATCTTTATTCACTGTTGCCATCCTTTCTAAAAAATATCAATTCCAATTGCCTTTTCAACATTCTCCTTAATTTTCTTTCTACCAATATTCATATTTTCATCACCTATAGGAAGGGGAATTAAGATTGGGAAAGTGGAATGTCTATATTTCTCAATTGTTTCAGGAATCGATAAATATAATTTTTCAGAAATATATATTATCTTACACTCTTCATTACTAAGTTCGTAAATCACTCTTTCAACTTCTTCAGGAGTATTTACTTTTTTAGTTTTGATACCAATAGCGTTAAATAATACTACTTCTTCTTTATCACTTAATATTGCAATATCAACTTTATTTTTCATTTTGCTACCTCTCTTAGTAATCTAATAGATCAGATAATTCGGGATTTACAGTAGCATAAATATAACGAATATTGCTAGCTTCTGCTTCCTTTTTTAGGTAATAATAAATTATCGGTCCGATATCAAAAGAATCATTTCTGAACTCACTCATGAATTCAAGAAGGTAGTTATTTAATTGTCTTTCAAATGAATTTAAATCTTTATTTTCTCCATATAATTTTAAAACTTTTGTAAATTTTTCATTATAGTATGGATTAAATAAGTATTCTTTTTCTTTTTTAAAAGGATATGCTTCAATAAATACTTCTTTTTTGATCTTACCATTTTCAATAAACATCTCTAAAAATTGATCTAAACTAAAGTTTAGGTTTGTTGAACGTATTAGTGTAGATAGATTTGCAATATCAATTTTTAATTCAAGATATTTTTTTAATGTATGGTTTTTATTTTCATGTAATACATAACTATAAAAATGTTGATCAATTATACTACTAATTAATCGTGGACTTGTAACCCCTTCAATTGCCTTTTTAACTTTCTTTATAAAATCAATTAGTTGTTTTGGTCCATTTGAACAATCTTCATCAATTATTAATTGTCTAAGTAAAGAAATATCAATTGTTCCACTCTTTGAAAATACATCTAGATTAATATTAAATATCTTTTGTTTGAACAAAGATTTTATATTCAAGCAATCAAAAGCAAAAAAGAATAAATCAGTATGTTTTTTGTCAGGCGTAATTTCATTTAATAATTTAATTACTTCTTCATTTTCATACATGATAACTTCTTCTATATTCTTTGCAGAGTTTGGCCCATATCCACTATCAATTAAAGTCCTAACAAAATCTTCTTTGTCAACTTTAAGTAATTTAGATAATTTAGATTTATCTAAAATATCACTTTCAATTACTTTAATTGTTCCATTAGCATATGGATAATTCATATTATTCTCCACCAAAAAGCATATTTGCTATTTGTGTTTCATCATCTTCTTTAATTGCTTCTAAAATTGTATCATATGAATAGTTAACATCATATTCTTTGCCTACAATAATAAATCCGCCATCAATTGAAGCTGGAGTTTGTGATAATTTAATTGCTTTAGGAAGACCTAGTTTATCTAATATTCCATAACTAGCTTCAACCTTTCCAGAAGAAAATAGTTTAAAATAACGACTATAATCATTCTTTGAAACTTGTAAGTATTCATCACCTTTTAAAGTTTCATTTTTAAGTAATTTAATAACAAAACTAGTAAGTTTTGCATCATCCATTTTGATTAATTTTTGTTTTGCTTCTTTAAAAACATCATTAATTAAATCTTTTTTAAGCGATAAACTTTTTTGTTTTTCAGCTTGTTCGATTTGCGTCAATTTAGTTTTTTTACGATCTTCATTCTTATCCATGTATTTTGAAGTTAAAGTTTCAATTTCAGCTTTTGCTTCATTGACTTTAGTTTCATAATACTCCTTAGCCTTCGCCTTTCCAATCTCAAGAATTGTATTGGCTTCAAGCTCTCCTATACTTTTTATTTTTTCATATATTGAACTATTTGCCATGAACTAATTCCTATAAACCGAATAAAATTAAGATACTTGCTAGTAAGGCTAAGATTGCATATGTTTCAACCATGGCAGTCATTGTCATTCCTTTTGCTGATGCTCCTGGTTGTTTTGCTGTCATATGAATTGCACTAACGGCTGTTCTTGCTTGAAGAATTGCTGATGCTAATCCAATAATTGCAATTGGCATACATGCACCAAAGTAAGCCCATCCTTGTGCTTCAGTTAATTCTAATGGTGTTCCACCTAATAAACCTAATCTAACTAAAACTAATACTGCTACTAGGAAACCATAGATACCTTGTGTACCTGGTAATGCTTGAAGGATAATTAATTTACCAAATAATTCTGGTTTTTCAGCTGTAACTCCAGCTGCTGCTTTTCCACCCATTTGAACGCCTAATGCTGATCCGATTCCACATAAAATTGCAGCTACTGCTGCCCCGATAATTGCAATAATTGTACCCATTGTCATAATAATTTTTCTCCTATTTCTTAATATTTACTTTTTTTATATGTTTTGTTTTAAGTGAAAGTGGTTCAAATTTATATCCTCCACCTTCATAGAATTTACCAAAAAATTCGATATATTGTAAACGGCTGTCATGTACATAAGCAGATAGTAATCCCATCGCTAAGTTAAATGTATGACCGATTATATAAATTAGTATTGAAAATGCAAATCCTACTGCACTTCCTTGCACCATGCCAGCAAGCATATTCATAACCATACTTACAACGGCAGTTGATAAACCTAAAGCTAGTAAACGTGAGTAACTTAAAATATCACTCATATATCCAGTAACACCATATAGTTTCCAAGCTCCGCCACCAAGACGACCAAAAATATTTTTTGCGTCTCTTGAACCAAAGAATAATATTAAAGCTGCACCAGCAATAGCCATATACTTACCAATATTTGCTAGGTTTGGCAAGAATAAGAATCCTAAGCCAATAATAACAATTATCCATGATACTTGATCATATAGGATATCTAAATACTTTTTCTCTTTCGCATTCTTATATGCCATTGCTAGCATTCCAGAAATAATATGTAGTGCACCTATAATTAGTGAAATAATTAACATTTTCAATGGGTCTTTCATTGGGTCAACTAAAATTGGTTTATATGTGACACCAAAATAGCTTCCAAACATTACTCCCCAGAAAATGGTAGTTATACCTGAATACATTAATAATTTATATAACTTAATTGATTCCCCTTGAGGTTTTAAGATTTTAATTAATAATCCAAATAGAATTATCATTAAAACTCCATATCCTGCATCACCCATCATAATACCAAATAATATCCAGTACCATAATGACATAAATGGATTAGGGTCAATGTCATTTTGATTAGGCATTGAAAACATATCCGTTATTGTTTCAAATGGTTCAACAAATTGATTATTTTTTGTAAATGTAGGTGGTGTTTCATCTTCTTCAGGATCTTTTATTTCTAATTCATAACATTCAGTTGAATCTTTGATAGATTTTTCTAAAACATCAAGTTTATCGCTTCTTACCCATCCAGTTACTATTGTTACGAAATCAGTTTCCTGTCCTTTTACTTTTTCAACTTCATTAAATGTCGTTAATTGATCATTTAAAATTTCAAGTTCTTTAAGCGAATCAGAAATTTCCAATAATCTATGTTTACAAATTTCTATTTCTTTTTCAAAACCTTCAATTTCTAAAAAATAATTTTCAATTGCATCTTTAATTAATATATCCTGTTCTTTTAAACTTGTACTAACAAACCCTAGTTGACGTGCTTGATCAGTTATTTCTAAATCATTTTTGATTGTGAAGAAATAGACAGCATTCCCTAATTCATTTGAATTACCTAAAAATTTAAAGACAACATCATTTTCTATAAATAGTTTATTTAATTCAAGTGAGTTTGTTGGAGAGATATATCCATAATTAAAGACAGCATGTTTTAAACTGTTAGTTTCACATATTGGAAAATCTAAACCTGACCAAGGAAGAATGTTTTTAATTTCAAGTTGTTTTTGTTCAATACTTGATTTTAAATTAATAATTCTTAGATCTAAACTTTCGATTTCATCAAGAAGCTTTATTCTCTTGGGATCTACACTAACAAGTTCTTCATAACTTACTTCATTTAAGAATCCTAGAGGTCTTTTTATCTTAGCAAACTCTTTAATAAACTTAATGGATTTTTCCGCCCTGTCTATTGTATTTTGATTGCTAGGGTTGTCTCTGGCTTCTTCATCAATAATCATTAATACCCCATATTTTTGTAGTGATGTAAGGAGTTTTGTTTTATCTTCCTTAAGCACGATTATATGGGCTTTCTTCATAGGAACTATCATGCTTCAAAAACCTTTCTAATAATATAATCGACAGTAGTAGTCTTTCGCAAAGCTGCTAATTCTTTAGCTTCTTCATCTTTAGATTTGTATTTGTTGATTATTTCTTTTTCTTTAATTTTAATAATTTCATCATATTTGTTATCAATGAAATTTTGTGTTTCATTAAATTCACTAAATAATCGTTTTACTTCATCTTCTGATTCTTGCTTTGCTTTTTCAAACAATTCGTTTGCTAGTTTTGTTGCTTGAGCTTTTTTCTCTTCCGCAATAACTTCTGCTTCCTTTACTAATTCTAATATTGACATTCCATCACCACCTCTTCAAATATATTCCTAAATAATTAATAAAAAGCCATAATAAAGAATATGAATCTAAATTATGGCCCATTGTCAATAAATCAGATGTCTGCTTCTTATAATTTTAAATGTATTAGTGTCTCTGTCTAGAATCGAAAACTGTTCTGATAATGAATATTTATCTAAAGTAATATAGTTTGTACCTGTTAACAAATTCATCATATTTTTAGTATTTGTTTTATTTAGAATTTGAAAATCGTTTGGATACATATCCCTAATTACATCTAGCATTGCCCATCCTGTTCTAACAGCTTTAAATTTGGTTCTATCTGTTACATGAACTTGGACTCCACGACATAATGTATTTGCATGCTTTGAAAACGTAGGTGTAAAATACGCTGGTCTAAAATATACACCTGGTAAATTCAAATCATTTAATGCACTTGCCAGATTTTCAGCATCGATAAATGGAGCTCCAATTACCTCAAATGGAATTGTTGTTCCTCTACCTTCAGATAAATTTGTTCCTTCAAATACACATGTTCCACTATAAACAATTGTTGTATTAATTGTTGGCATATTTGGAGAAGGAATAACCCATGGTAGGTTTGTATCATCATAATACATATCCCTTTTCCAACCAGACATCTCAATGACTTCAAGATCACAATTAATATTATACTCCTTATTAAAGAGTTTTGCAAGTTCCCCGATAGTCATTCCATGACGTTGTACAATTGGATAATATCCTACAAAAGAACGATATGTAAGTTCAAGAATATTTCCTTCAACTTCAACTCCACCTGCTGGATTTGGTCGATCAAATACAACAAATTTTTTATTGTTCTTTTTAGCTGCTTCCATTGCATAAGCCATTGTATAAATATAGGTATAGAATCTTGCACCAGCATCTTGTATATCAATACACAAAACATCAATTTCTGCCATCATCGCATCTGTTGGTCTATCAATTTGACCATATAAACTATATACTGGCAAACCAGTTTTACCATCTTTATAGGTTGCAACACTACTTCCAGCTTGTAATTCACCCCTAATACCATGTTCAGGAGCAAATAAACTTACTAAATTTACCTTTTCAAATAAAACATCAATTGTTGACTTATAATCACTGTTTAAACCTGTTGGATTTGTAATTAATCCAACCCTTTTACCTTCAAATATGTTAAGATGATCATCAATATTATCGATACCTAATCTAACCTTGTTTTCATTTTGATTAGTATCCTGATCTTTATCAGGATCTTCCACTTGATCATCATCTTTACCATCATCAATAATTTGCTTACTTCCACAACCACAAAGTACGATTGCTAATAGTAGAATAGCTAGTATTTTTTTCATTGTACCTCCTATTTTAGTATAAATTTATCTTTTCTTGAGAATGAATAATTCTAAGCACACCTTGAGCCATTGCTTCCATTTCATTTTCACCATAATAAATATAAACATTATATGGTTTTAAGTATGAAAGTATTTCATTAATTAATATTTCAAAGTAGGTAAGTCCACCAGTTAATAAAATAGCATCAATTTTACCTTTATTGGCAAAGTATAGTCCACCAATTTCTTTTGCTATTTGATAAGCCATAGCTTTAATATAAAAAAGTGCTTCTTTATCACCATTATTAATTCTTTCTCTAATTACTCTACCATCAGTTGTCCCTAGATATGATTCAAGACCACCATTACCAACTAGAGTACTTTTCATTTCATCTAATGTTAGATTATGTTTAGTATAAAACTCTAAAACTTGAAAAATTGGTAATGTTCCACTTCGTTCGGGACTAAATGGTCCTTCCCCACCTAAGGCATTGTTCACATCAACAACACGACCTTTTTTGTGTAAACCAACAGATACCCCTCCACCTAAATGACAAACAATTAGGTCTAGTTCTGTGTATTTTTTTGATAACAAAGTTGCATGCATTTTAGCAACCTTTTTCTGGTTTAAAGCATGAAATATACTTAATCTTTCAATTCCTTTTAAACCACTTACCCTAGCTATATCATCAAGTTCATCAACGACAACTGGGTCAACTATATAACTTTTTTTATTATTTATATTAGCTAATTGAAATGCTATCATTGCTCCTAAGTTAGAAGCATGAAAGCCATAAGTTTCACTAAGTAAATCATCAATCATTTTCTGGTTAATTAAATAAACACCACTATTTTTAACTGGTCTAATCATTCCACCACGACCAACAAAAGCATCAATAGTTACTAAATGAATGTCGTGTTCTTTTAAAAATTCAATAATTATTTTTTTTCGATACTCTAATTGTTCGTATATAGTATGAAGACTATTTAAGACATTTGTATTATGACTTATCTTTTTTTCAAAGATACGATGATAGTCTTCATAAATAGATAGTTTTGTTGAGGTGGATCCAGGATTAATAATTAATAATCTACTTGGCATAGTAAACAACCGATAGGATAATCGAATTTAATTTTGATACACTCGAATCAGCTCGACTTGTCAGAACAATTGGACATGATGCCCCAAGAATAATTCCGGCAGCAGTTGCATTTGCTAGGAATGTTGAGGTTTTGTAGAAGACATTTCCTGATTCTATATTAGGGAATACTAATATATCTGCTTTTCCAGCCACTTCACTTTTTATACCTTTATGGTGAACTGATTCCATTGAAACTAGATTATCAATGGCAAAAGGTCCATCTAAAATACAATCTTCACGATTTATAAAAGTTTCTTTTAAACTAGCTGCATCAACTGTTGATAATATTTTTGGATTTACCTTTTCTACAGCACTAACTATTCCAATTAAAGGTTTTGTATAATCTAATTTTTTGGAAAGTTCTAAAACATTTTCTATAATTTCTATTTTTTCTTCCAAACTTGGACTAATTATCATTGCACAATCAGTAGCAAATAATATTCTATCTAAATTAGGGTATGATAATAATGTTACATGGGATAAAACTTTTCTTCTTCTAATTCCTGTTTCCCTATTAACAACTTCTTTAAGTAGTACTTTAGTATCAAGTAAACCCTTCATTAAGATATCTGCTTTATTTTCTCTAATCATTTCTACAGCTTTAAATGCTGATAATTCATCACTTTCAGAATCAATAATTGTATAGTTATAATAATCAATATTATATTTTTTTAATAATTCAATAATTTCTATTTGTTTACCTATTAGAATTGGTTCAATAATTCCAAGTTTATTTGCTTCATCAATCGCCTCAACAATATTTTCATCATGGGCGGCAGCAATTACTAATCTTTGTTTTTTTATATGGGGAATAAAACTTTTTAATTCTTCTAGACTTTTAAGCATTTTTTTCTCCTATTATATATTTAATACCTAAATTTATTGCTTGTTTATTTATATCTAGTAAATGTCTTTTAGATTCACCTAGATATTCATTTAAAATATAAAAAACATCTTCTAATTCAAATATCTTTACTAATTCTAGAAATGCCCCCAACATTACCATATTTGATACTTTTGGATTGTTTAATGTTGTACTAATTTCATTAATTGGTACACCAAACCCTTTATTATTTTCTCCAATTAAGCTAGAATTATATAAAATAATTCCATCATTTTCTAATTTATTAATAAATTTATCAAGTGAAGGTTTATTCAATATTATTAGAATATCGGCTTTATCAAATATTGGTGAGTTAATATACTTATCAGATATAATTACTGTACAATTGGCTGTTCCTCCTCTAGTCTCAGGACCATAGGAAGGAAAATATAAAGTTTCATATCCTCTATAATTGGCTAGTTGAGCAATAATTTGGCCAATCATCATAACTCCTTGGCCTCCAAATCCAGCAACTATAATTTTTTTATACATTACCTTCACCATTATCCTTATATACACCAAGTGGAAAAATTGGTATCATATTATTTTGTACCCATTTTAATGATTCAACTGGAGTTAATCCCCAATTTACTGGACAAGTTGATAAGAATTCAATCATGGTAAATCCACGTTTTTCTTCTTGGTATGTAAAGGCCTTTTTTAAGGCTTTTTTTGCTTTTCTAATTTCAACTGGATTATGTACACTTACACGTTCTATATAATATGCATTATCTATTTTTGAAAATATTTCTGATATTTTTAATGTTCCACCATGGTTTATTGAAGTTTTGCCCATTGGTGAAGTTGTTGTTTTTTGACCAACCAAAGAAGTTGGAGCCATTTGTCCACCAGTCATTCCATATATGGCATTATTTACAAATATAACTGTAATATTTTCTCCACGATTTGCAGCATGGATTGTTTCGTTTAAACCAATTGAAGCAAGATCGCCATCACCTTGATATGTAAATACAAAATTATCTGGTCTTACTCTTTTAATACCAGTTGCAACACTACATGCACGACCATGTGCTGCTTGTTGCATATCACAGTTAAAGAAGAAATAACTCATTACAGAACAACCAACACTGGCAACACCAATTGCTTTATCTAGAAGGTTTAGTTCCTCTAAAACTTCACCTACTAATTTATGGATGATTCCATGGGTACAACCAGGACAATATGATAATGCTTTATCTGTTAAACCTAAAGTTCTTTTATATACGAATTTCTTCATATTATTTATCTCCTATTACCGATAAAATATAGTTTACTATTTCATTAGGTTCAGGAACAATTCCACCACTTCTACCAAAGAAGTGAATTGGTAGGTTATTTACATTATTAATTCTAACATCATCAATCATTTGTCCCATACTTAATTCACAACAAATAAAAGATTTTGTATTTTTACCTATTTTTTCAAAGGCTTCTTTAGGGAATGGCCAAGCAGTAATTGGTCTAATCATACCAATACTTGTATTATGGTCTCTTAATGTATTAATTACACTCCTACAAATTCTTGCCATTGTTCCATAAGCAACTATCATATAATCACTATCAGGATAAATAACTTCATATCTTGTTTCGCAATTTGCGACTTCTTGATATTTTTTTTGTAAATGTATGTTATGTTTATATAAATGATCTGGGTTTAAGTAAAGGGAAGTAATTGTTTTGTTTTTTTCACTTATTTTACTTCCTTTTGTAGCCCATACTTTTTCATCTATTTGTCTTTTTTTAATTGGTTTATCTAAATCAACTGGTTCCATCATTTGACCAATTAATCCGTCAATGGCAATCATTACTGGATTTCGATAATAATCTGCTATATCAAATGCCTCCTTGATAATATCTACTGCTTCTTGAACATTTTCGGGAACAAAACTAATTACTCGGTAATCACCATTACCTCCCCCTCTAGTTATTTGAAAATAGTCAGATTGGGAAGGTTGAATTCCTCCAAGTCCTGGTCCACCTCTCATTACACTTACGATAACACAAGGAAGCTCAGCTCCACATAGATAACTTATTCCTTCTTGTTTTAAGGCAATTCCAGGACTAGATGAACTTGTCATCGCCCTAGCTCCAGCAGCACTGGCACCATATACCATATTAATAGCTGATATTTCTGATTCTGCTTGAACAAACACCTTACCATGTTCAAGCATATATTTACTTAAATATTCTGGGATTTCATTTTGAGGAGTTATTGGATATCCAAAAAATGCATCACAGCCTCCAAGAATTGCTCCAAGAGCAATGGCTTCATTTCCCTTCATTAATCTTCTAGACATTTTCTAACCTCTCAATTGAAATAACTGAATCAGGACAAATAGTGGCACAATTACAACAGCCAATACACATATCTTCATCTATGATATCTACTAAATTATATCCAGAATCATTCATCTTCTCATAATTAAGGGATAAAATCTTTTTAGGGCAAAACTCAACACAAAGTTTACAACCCTTACAATATTTATAATCAAAAATCACATTAAACTTTTTCAATTACATCCATTCCTTTCTTAAGAAAAGATTTAAAGGTATTATCTTCCCCTTAAATACCGTCTTTTGATTTAATAAATTCTTATTTATAGATGTATACATAATTTTAAGGTTAGTGGATTCACTAACCTCATCAATTACTTTTTGCCCATATAAAATATCTTCATATGAAGTTTTTCTTAATAAATTGCTATTATTTATTAAGCCAGTTATTTTTCGATTAGTACAATTTTCTATGTCTTTTATTAATTTTATTATTTTATTACAATCACTTGTTTCTTCTCTAAAAACATTTATTACTAAAAATATATGAACATTTTTAAAATCAAGTTCAGAAAATTGTTTAATTAATTTAGCTCCTACTGGATCTCCACCCAAATCATATACAGCCTTTTTATTGGTTATAAAAGGTATGTATATTTCTTTTGATATATAGGGTAAGTCACTTCCAAGGCCATCCTTTATTGATGAAGATATTAGTTTAATCTCATTAGAACTACAGATTTGTTCTAACTCCCTTGTTCTGAAATAAGGATTAATAATATCTAAATCGATTAAGTAATCAACTTTATTTAGAAGAGATAAATTAATTGCAACTTCGCTTTTACCCGATCCATAATGACCAGTAAGAAATATTATATTTTTCATTATCTTCGTATATAGTTTGATCTAACCATTCCAATTTTTTCCATTCTATCTCTTGCAAATACTTTAGCTGCTGCTTGAGTATTAATATTTTCTTTTTCAGATATTTCATAAATTTGAAGTAATCTATCATAAATTTTACTTATATCACTTATGGCTGCATTTCTATCATAACCGATTATTTCCTGGTATACATTAATAACACCACCAGCATTTATTACAAAATCAGGTGCATATAAGATATCTTTATCTAATAACATTGGTCCATGAATATTTTCATCATCTAAAACATTATTAGCAGTACCTGCAATTACTTTAGCTTTTAATTTTGGAATTGTATTACTGTTAATTATTGCACCAAGTGCGCAAGGACAGAATACATCAACATCTAATTCAAAAATTGCCTCTGGAGAAACAAATTCTACTTGCGGATATTCTTCATTCATTCTCTTTATATGTTTTTCATTAATTTCGGAAAAGTAAATTTTTTTAGCTTTCGCCTCAACAAGGTGTTTAATTAGATAATATCCTGTTTGACCACATCCTTGTACAGCAAATGTAAATAAGGAGATATCATCAGTTCCAAACTTTTTCTTTAGTGAAGCCCTTATTCCATAAAAAGCGCCTAGAGCCGTAAATGGTGAAGGATTACCTGACTTTCCTTCTAAACCAACAACATGATCTGTTTCCATCTTTACAAACTCTAGATCTCTTGTATTAACATTTATATCTTCTGCGGTTATATATCTTCCATTTAGACTTTGAACATAGCGTCCTAAAGCACGAAAATATGCTTCTGATTTAACCTTATTGGCGTCACCTATTAATACGGTTTTTCCCCCTCCAATATTTAAACCGGCAGCTGCATTTTTATAAGTCATCCCTCTAGCTAATCTTAGTACATCTTTTGTCGCCTCTTCTTCATCAGCATAGTTCCATAATCTAGTACCACCTAAAGCAGGACCTAATGTTGTATTATGAATGCAAGTAATACCTTTTAACCCAGTTGTTTTGTCATAAAAATAAATCAACTGTTCATAACCATGACGTTCCATGTACTCAAATTTATCCATTTAAACTTCTCCTTTTAGAAAATTTAAAACACAAACTAAGTAAACGTTTGCATATATATTATAACATATTTAAATTTAAAATAAAAGAGTATTTTCGAATAATCTTATATAAATTTAAGTTAAAAATTGATAAAAAAAACCTTAAATTTATAAGGTTTTTGCTTATAAATTTAAGGTTTTCTTATATGTCTATTTTTTAAAAAAGTCATAAATTTGTGGGAAATCACGTTTTAATCTTAATACTTTCATATTAACATCAACAAATGTATGTTGACTAGTTCCTTTAGCACATAGGGTGTTATCACTATTTCTATATACTTCATATGCCATTTCTAGTCGTACACCAGTAAAATTAGTAACCTTTACAAAAATACTAACTTCTTCATCATATTTAATGAAATTTAAATACTCTACATTTACTTCTAGTACTGGTATTAACACACCTAAATCTTCCATATCTTTATATGAAAAACCTGCTTGTTCTAATAAATCAAGTCTTGCTTCTTCAAACCATCTTACATAATTAGAATGATGAACAATACCCATTTTATCTGTTTCATAATAAAAAGGTTTACGATTATAAGGAAAATATGTATCCATAAAATACCTCCATATATTTATTTTACTATATTAATAATAATTATCAAAGTAAATAAAAAAAATTTTAAAATACTATTGATTAAAATCTTTATTTATTATATTATTTATCCGAAGGGGGATGTATATGAGAAGAATATTTATCTTTACATTGTTTTTATTTTTGTTTGTCTTTACAGCATGCGTTAAAGATGTCTATTATACTGTAAAGTTCTACAATTTTGATGGCGTACTAGCAAAGGAGGAACAAGTTTTAGAAAACGCATCTGCTACCGCTCCACTACTAGCTCCGGTTGAAGGTTTCACCTTAACAGGATGGAGTGAGGATTTTTCTAAAGTTACTAGTAATATTGATTGCTATCCAACATATGAAAAAAATGTTTATACTGTCATCTTTGTTGATGTAGCAGGCAATGAATTAAAAAAACAACAAGTCGAACACGGATTATTTGCTAGCGCACCAACTGCCCCAGCAATTGAAGGGAAAAATTTTGTTTCCTGGGATAAGGAATATACAAGTGTAAAATCTGACTTAACAATAAAACCAGTCTATGATGATGTGAAATTCATGGTGGCGTTTTATGATTGGGATAATACATTATTAAAATCTGATTTTGTAATCTTTAATCAAGATGCTACTCCACCAGTACCGCCAACAAGAGTCGGGTACACTTTTACTGGTTGGGATAAGGAATATAAAAATATAAAGGAAGTATCTACTCTTAAAGCACAATATAAAATTAATTCATATAATGTAAAATTTGTCGATTACGATGGAAAAGAAATTGAAACTCAAGAGGTTGAACATGGTAAAAATGCCGTTGCTCCAATTTCACCAACAAGAAAAGGGTATACTTTTACTGGCTGGGATAAACAGTTCCAAAATATCACAGATGAAGTAACAATAACTGCTAAGTATGATTTAGTAAATTATAAAGTTACATTTAGTGAAAATCTTACAGACTTACAATTTGAAAAAGTTAAATTTTCTTCAAAAACAGAATTTGTTGATGAACTATATAATGACTTATTTAATTGGTTAAAAAATAGTGTAGGTACAGTTAATGGACTAACATTCAAAGATGATACTTATACATTAGTTATGAATAGTGTTACAATTACGTGGAAAACACCAGCTGATCTAAAATCAGTTGATATCTATGATTATGAAAAAACATTAGGTAACTTATATTACAAACCATTTACAAGGGTTGGAAATGAATTATATAATCCCGATGTTGATAACAAATACTTTTTACACACAGAACCATATCGAACAAAATATTCAGACTTAGATAGATATTTCCTTAATGTACTAAATACTTCTTATACATCTTACGATAAAGGTTATAAACAAGCATCAAATGGTCGTGTGCAAATATTTTTCCGTTTCCAACAATGGATTAAGGGAACTAGTATTCCTGCATTTGATTTATTACCTTCAAAAATGGTTGGTGGCACAACTGTAACTATTCCAGCAAATATTAATTACAATATTACTTCTGCTATTGAAATATCTGATCCTATATATCAAGACCTAGTATTCTTAGGATGGTATGATAATATCTATGGAGCAGGAAATAAATATACAAAAATTGAACCAGGAACAACTGGAAATATTACATTATATGCGAAATGGGATACAGATTTATCAACACACAAAATTATTTTTGTTGATATGGATAATAGTTTAGTTCAGGAATATTATATCAATCCAGGTGAAACTCCTACTCCACCAACAATGGGTGAAAAGACAGGTTATACATTCACTGGTTGGGATAAAGATTTTACAAATATTACAAATGACACTACTTTTAAATCAGTTTACACCCCAGTTGAATATACAATTACTTATAATAAGAATATTGATGTTGATGGTGTAACTCTTCCAACTTCACCTACTAAATATATTATCACAGATAAATTTAATCTACCTGATGCTAAGTTAGATGGTTACTTCTTTGCAGGATGGTATTTAAATAGTGATTTAAGTGGTGAAAAAGTAACTAAGACTGATAAAGGCAACTTAGTATTATATGCAAAATGGATTAAGATTGGCGTACCTTCTCAAAGCGGAATTGAACTTGTAGCAAGTAGCCACACAGTTCAAGTAGGTAGAATTATCAATTTATACCCTAAAAAAGGCACTGAGTATTTATCACAATCTTCAGTTAAATATCAACTTTCAGATGAAAGACTTGCAAGAATTGATGAAAATGGATACTTAACAGGATTAAAAGCCGGTACACTTACAGTACTAATAACACATAAAGATGGAGAATCAACAATGGAAATAACAATAACTAATCAAGTACCAGAAGTTAAATGGGTTGGACATAGAGGTTCAGGTGGACCGATTGTTCCTAATGCTGCAACTGCTTTTGAATTAGGCGGTCAAAGAGGATACTATGCAATGGAATGTGACGTAAGAGTATCAGCAGATGGTGTATATTATGTTTGTCATGATGATGTTTTCTATCCATACTTATTCGTAGATTCATCACTACACGAAAAAGCAATGGCAAGTTATACTTGGGCACAATTAAAAGATTTACAAATAAAGGGCACTTATAATGGTACAACATATTACGCTAAACTAGCAACAGTTGAAGAATATTTAGAAATTTGTAAGAAATATAATGCAGTTGCTGTAATAGAATTAAAATACACAACTGGAATTAATACAAATGACCAAAGCAAACTTGCTGGTCTTGTTGAACTTGTAAAGAGAATGGGAATGTATGAAAATGCAATATTCATGACTTCAATGAAAAACTGCTTAACATACCTAAGAAATAACTACCCTGATTCACAACTTCAATTCTTATCAGGAGCTAATACTACTACTGATGAAAATATTAATTGGTGTATTGATAATCGTATTTCTTTAGATGCAACATATGAAAAATTAACAGCTGCTATTGTAAATAAAATGCATGCGGCTGGATTATATGTTAATGCTTATACAGTAAATAGTCAAACTGAAGCCAATAGATTAATTAGCATTGGTGTTGATATGATTACAACCGATCATTTAGGAGTAAAATAAAAAGATGAGGATGTATTAATACATCCTCATTTTACATATAATTTTATTTAACCATTCCATATTTTTTATTTAACGTGTCATAAAAAAGTGGGATTTTTGGTGGATAATAGGTAAATAATATAAATGCTGTAAAAAATAAAACAAGTAAAAATATTGAAAAATAATACCTTTGCTCACTATAATGAGCATTTTTATAATACCATAATCCAAAATTTTGAGAAAAAGCAATAGATAAAATAAATATAGTAATATCTACAACTGGCTTTAATTTCCCAAAAATTCCTTCAGCTGTATAGTGCATTACTATTGTAATGATAACAGATACTACAGCAGTAAAAACCATTGCTATAAACCATCTTCTTGGATCATATTCTAACTTTTTCCTAAATTTAAAATGTCCAATTATCCAGATTAAAATAATAGGATAAAAAGATAATTTTAAATGTTCCCATACTGATTCATTAGTTGGGAAAAATATACCAACAAGAGGAACATTATATATTACATCAAATACAAAATGATTAATGACACCAAGTATACAAATTAGTGGTATTCCAATATATATTAAATATTTTTCTAATGATTTGTTTTTCATAATATAAATCCTGCCTATGTTAATATTATATGAATAATTTGTCCCCATATTCTAATAATGTTTTTTTGTTATACATAAATACATAATATTTATTTAGTATATAGTCTGTATTTAGTTTTAATATATTATATAAAATATTTAGATTTTTTTAGATAAGATGAATACTTTAAAAAATATAAATTAATTTTTTAACAATTTTCGCTTTATATATTTCAAAACTTTTAAAATCAAAAATAAACAAAATAAATTTATTAATTGTTTACAAGAATATACTAAAGTTTATTTAGTAAATATAATAAGAAAGAGATATAATTGTAAATTTTTATTGATGAAAATCAAAATTTATATTTAAATTAATTTTTAATTAAATATTCAATATTAGGAGTAAAAAAACATTTGTTTTTTATATTAACTTATTAATGAATTAGATAACGAGGAAGAATTAAATAATACTTATATTATTAAAAACTGGATATATGTTATGATATCTTCAAAGTAAATATCATAACATATATCCAATTTTGTTTTTACATTCTTTGTAATAGTAAGTTAGTTATTATTAAGATCCTTATTTTTTATTTTTTCAACTAAAAATTTAACTAAGTTATCATCAATTTGGCAATACAATATATTGTTTTTATTTAAAGCTATTGTATTACCAAATTTGCTAGTATCAACTACACTAACTATTTTTCCTAATGATATAGGTAAAAATATTAATATTTTTTTATCTTCTATTATAGAAATATAACGTCCATATCCAATAACATATTCATAATATTTAAATGATATGTTTTTCCTAAAATAAGAACATAATATAATTTCATCATCTGTAAATACTAAGTAGTCCAAAATTCTAAATGAAAATATAAAAAGTATAAAAACTAATATTAATAAAATCGTAAGTACTATTAATCCAATAATTCTAGTTATTTCATTATAAGCATCACGATAAATAAAATAAAACCCAACAATAAATAAAATCATTAATACAGGAATTGTCAATTTGTTTAAAATTGAATGTAAGGGATATTTCTTATTTAGATTCATATTGTACCTCTATTTATAATTCTCTATCAATTATATCATATATTACATTTTTATAAAATATTAACTTATTATTTTTAATTAAACACTAAGAAACCTACATAATCAACATTTCCTATAAATGTTTATATTTTATCTACCTTCAAGAGTTACTTTATCAAAATTAACATCAAACAATTCAATATTATTACCAATTTCAAAAAAACTAATTTGTAATTTTTTTAATCTTTCTTTTATACCTGTTATATCTTCCTTAGGTAAACTAATTATATAACTTTCAAGACCTGCTTGATTATCAGTTCTTCTTTTAGCATTATATCCATTCCAAACATTAATACCTATGTGATGATGATATCCCACTGAAGAAACAAACATAGCTCTATGATGATAATCAAATTGAATTTCAAAACCTAATCCATCCACAAAAAATTCTTTTGCTTTTTCCATGTTATTAACATGTAGATGTATATGTCCCATAATTGTTGATACAGGAAGAGTAGTAAATTTATCATTTGGTAATTCTTCCATTAAGCCATAATAATCAACCATCTTTGGTCCAAAAGAATTAAGTTTTAACACATCACCATTTTCATCATGTCTATCAACAGCAATTTCAATGCCATTATTGTCTGGGTCTTGCAAGTAAATAGCTTCACTTATCTCATGATCAGATAAACCTGTTAGGGGATATCTAGAATCGACTAAATGTTTTAATATTTGAGCAAATTCACTTCTTTTTTCTAAAAGAAGGGCAAAATGATATAAACCAATATTACCTTCTGATGGGACTGCCCCTTTTACTTCATCTAATATTAATAATGTATTTACTCCATCAACTCCTAGATGGACAATATTTTTTTCTTGTTTTATTACTGATAAGCCAATAATATTTGTATAAAAGTCTATAGATCTTTCTAAATCTGAAACAACTATCTTTACTCTTCTTACAAACATTGCTTTGCCTTCATGATATTTCTGCATATTTAACCTCATTTCAAAAAATTAATTATTAATTCTTCTTTTTTATTATACTAAATATTTTTATTATATTCAGTTATATGCATTAAATATTGACTTATTAAATATAAAAACTTTTTAAGTAAAATATACCCTATAAAGTAGACACTTTAAAAAGTGGTAAAACTTTTTTTATAGAGTATATCTTAGAATCTTTTATAATCATATCATATTTAACAATATAAGAAATAAATATTATTTTTTTGACCAATACTCTTTTCCTTCTTTTTCTAATTTTTCAAGTCTTGTATAGTAATCAGGAATTTCATGTAAATGGGCCAGTGCAATTCTTCCAGTTAACAATGGATCATCATTTGTTACATTGGTTTGTGGATTCATATTACCATGTTCTAACTCTACATCTAATCCTTTCCTAAATTGTTCTAAATCAAATTTTTCATTTGAAAAATTAATTCCTAATTGCTTAGCAATTTCTGAAGCTTCATTTGCAGTAAATGATATTTTATATCTATATTTTTTCATCTTATCACCATCCTATCTAAATATATCTATTATTAGTATATTAATAATCTAATAATATGTTTTGTAATTATTATGCTAATAAAAAACCTTTATAAGCTTTTTCACTTATAAAGGTTTTAATTTTAGATAAGATATTTTAGTTTATTATTTAATAACATAGATATTAAATCAACAATATAGAATAATGGGAAAATTACAAAATTTAGAATTGCTAATATTATTTTACCTTTTTCAATTCTAATTAAAATTCCAAGCACAATGTTAGTAACAGGGATAATTGCAAGAATAATACTAATCAATCTACCTAATCCTAAATAACCTTTTTTATTCATCTTATACCTCCATAAATTAATTGTTTACTCCTATATTGTATCATTTTTTATAAAATTGTTCAATATAAATGAATTTATAAAAAACTATCACTTATTATTAAATTACTTAAATTTAAATAAAATACAAACTATAAAAACAAAAAGTTTAAATAAAATACATTTTACTATAAATATTTTCTAAACCTTTATAAGTTAACTTTTATCATTTAAATATTTATCTACTTAATATCAGCATCATGAAATTTTAGTTTTACATGATGAATCATTTGGAGTTTTCATTTAAGAATAAATCATATTAAATGTAGTGTTATTATAAACACAATTACTTACATCAATATTTGATAATTTTGCATATCCTTATTTTTTAGAATTTTTGTATTCTTTTTCTGGTTTTTTTTACCGATTTATATTTTTTATAGTTAAATAACAATCATAAATAACTTCACCAATATAATTTAAACATTGGTATACAAATCAAAAATAAATATTCAATATATTTTTATATTTTTTTGATTTAACTTTTTTTGTTAAAACGTATGTGCAATTGTAATAATTAACACCTATATTTTCTCTTTTAAATAAATAACTAATTATTGATAATAAAATCTATTCTAATATTTCCTGATGAACATCTAACTTTTAATGATTTATTTCCATCAGGGTCATATATACTTCCAGCAATTCTTTTACCTTGATAGTATATACTGCCTGATGAAGTTTTTGCATCAGTCTTAAACTCACTTTCTTGTCCTATAATTTTTAATTTAGCATTGCCACTTGATAGATCAATATCAGCATCACTAATTTCAATATTCATCAAATCAACATTTCCACTACTTGTATCAATTGTAACTGAACCAACATTACTTTCACTAATCTTAATACTTCCTGATGAAGACTTTAAGATTGTTTTATTAATAGTTGCTTTATTCAATTTAATTTCCCCACTTGATGATTTTGAAACTAATGAATTTGATATAAAACTGCTTAATTCAACATCACCAGACGATGTGGAAATACTTGTATCTCCACTTACCTCTACTTTATCTAAGATAACAGTACCACTTGATACATTAATTTTAAGAGTTGTAAAATTAAAATCCTTTATTTCAATATCGCCTGAAGAAGTTTCAATACTAGCTTTTCCCTTAAATGTATTTGGTATATAAACATTTAATATGTTAATTTTATCGGAATTAAATGTAAAATTAAAAAATCTAAATCTTGTTTTAATTTGATTATCAATACTTAAAATATTATTTTCAAAAGTTACTTTTTTAATATCATATTCTGATTCATAAAAGCTAAGTTTATATCCTAAACTATCATAAGGATGAAAAACAACATCACCGCTTCTCATTTTTATTAGTAATTCTTTAACTTCCCCATCATCTTCTTTTTCAACAAGACTATAATCTTTTTCACTGTTGAAAGAATCTATAAATTTATTAAAATTACCCCCAATTAAAATAAGCCCTATGACTATTAATATAACACCAACAATCATAAAAACTACTAATAACTTTTTAAACATTCTTGTCTTCACCTTTCTTTGATATTTTCTTAATTACTCTTAAAAATGATTTATTTGTTTTATTTAATAATATCTTTGTAACTTTAAGTAATTCTAAGGTTATTATTATTAAAAATGAACTACTAAATAGACCTAAACCTAATTGTATTAACATGACAGACAATTCCCCACCATCAATTAGACCTCTTATACTTTCAAATAGAACTGCTATTATAACCGTACATCCTGTTACCCCAAAAGAAAATATTAAAGAAAATAATATAATAAAGATTGAGAAAAACAATACAGCAAATGTAATTCCTAAAGGCAAGAGAATTGGTGTAGAACAAATACCTAATATAATTGTAAAGTTCTTTAAAGAATTAGTAGATTTCTTTTCACTACGTTTCATAACAATATTCACTTTTAATTCATTTATTATAGAATCAACATTACCCAAACTATTTATTGCTTCTTCTTCTGTAAAACCATTTTCCACTTTATCAGCTATAATTTCTTCATAATAAGTAATTATTTCATTAACTTCCTGTTGATCAAAAAGTTTTAAATTTTCTTTTATTTGTTTAAAAAATTCTATCTTATTCATCTTTAACTTTCTCCTTAATAAACTCAAAAATTTTATTCATATCTTTCCACTCTTCTAAAAAAATACTGACATTCTTTTTACCCTTATTTGTTATCTGGTAATACTTTCTTAGACGACCATTATGTTCTTTCGTATATGAAGTTAAATAATCTCCATCTTCCAATCTTCTTAATATTGGGTATAAAGTTGATTCTGACATCTCAACAATTTCTTTAGTATCTTGAATGAGTTTATAACCATAACTATCTTCTTCAATTAGTGCAGCTAAGACACAAATATCTAATACTCCCTTTTTTAATTGAATTTTCATTTTCTTACCTCACATTACAACATATTATATATTACATAGTATTATATGTCAATATATTTAATAAAATTATTTTTTTTATATTTTTTATATTTTTTAGTAGAAAAAAAGCTTGAAATAATCAAGCTTGTGTTATGATAGATATATTTTCTTTATTAATATTCTAATTTACCTGTAAAACTTCCTGTTCCACCAGCAACATTTATAACATTATATCCTTGTTTTAATAATAAGTTACATGCTGTATTGCTTCTATTACCTGATTGACATACAATATAATATTCTTTATTCTTATCCAAATATTTTGCTGGATCATTAATTAAAGTATTTATAGGTATATTTTTTGCTGTTGGAATATGACCAGATCTAAATTCAAAAGTTTCTCTTATATCTATTAACGATACCTTTCCTAAATTATTAATTTCATTAACATTAATGGAATTATTGCTTTTTTTACCAAATAAAAACATTTTTCTTTCTCCTTAAATTTCTATATTTTTTTCTATTTATCGTATAAATTATAGTATCTAGAAATATTACTTTCTAATTCAACTAAACTCATATATCTTAACTTTCTAATTACTTCTTTACCATCAATGAACATTAGTACTGAAGGCAATGTAAATATATTGTACTGTGCTGATATCTCAATAGATTCTTCTGTTTTAATTTCAGCAGATTTAATTTTTGGGTATTTTTTTAATAGTTCAATTATTTGTGGTTTTATTATCTTACAAACTCCACAATCTGAACCACTAAAATATAGTATTACCATATCGTTATTACTAATTAAATTATCAACATCTATTTTTTTATTTTTTATTTCCATACAAACCCTCTATTTATTACAATAATTTTCTTTTAGAGCCTGTATAATATTAACTATTTTATTATCTTTTATTGTATATGTAATGTTTAATCCATTTTTTCTTGATTCAATAATTTTATTTGCTTTAAGCATTGCAAGATGTTGTGATAATGCTGGTTGGGTAATATGACTAATTTTTTCATGTAATTCACTTACTGACATTTCTTTTTCTAATAGATTACATACAATGGCTAATCTATTTTCATTTGCAAGTACTTTTAATAATTCAGTTATACTTTTTATATTATTTTCTAACATATATCCTCCACTTAATCAATTTTATGCTTTCACAAGTATCTTATCATCTACACTTTTCTTTGTAATTCTTGTATCTTTATTAATTACACTAAAGTTCTTAGTAGCAATAGAATATGTTTTATATCCACCAGATAAGTTATAAACATTAGTATACCCATTTCCTTGTAATATTCTTATAGCAATATGGGCTCTTAAGCCAACTTGACAATTAACATAAATTGGATGATCCTTAGCGACTTTGATTTCGTTAAGTCTTTCCCTTATTTCATCAACCGGTAAGTTAATCGCACCATTTATGTGTCCTTTTTTATATTCATCAATAGTTCTTACATCAATTAGTAATCCATCATTTTTTAACAAATCTTCGATTTTATTCCAATGAACTACATCATATACTCCTTGATATACATTATCAGCAACATAACCAGCAATATTAACTGGATCTTTTGCAGATGAATATGGAGGTGCATAACTTAGTTCTAAATCAGATAAATCCGAAACTGTTAAATCTCCTTTTATTGCAGTTGCAATAACATCAATTCTCTTTTCAGTACCTTCTCCACCAACAGCTTGAGCCCCTAGAATTTTTCCATCTATTGGAGAAAATAAAAGTTTAATTGCAATATTTTTAGAATTAGGATAATATCCTGCATGGTTTCCACGATGTACATGGATTGCCTTATATTCAATATTCTTACGTATTAATGTTTTTTCATTATTACCAGTTGAAGCAACAGTTAAGTTAAATATCTGTGCAACTGAAGTACCAAGTGAACCTTTATAAGATATATCTAAACCGTTTATGTGATCTGCTACTAATCTACCTTGACGATTAGCAGGCCATGCAAGAGCTATAGCTGTTTTTGAATCATCAATATAATCAAACACTTCAATAACATCTCCTATTGCGTATATATCTTCTACTACTTTTCCTTCTTCATCTAATGTCTGAAGTTCTTTAGTTGTTATTATATGTCCTCTTGAGCCAGTCTTTAATCCAGATTGTAAAGCTAGTTTATTTTCTGGAGTTACACCAATTGCTAGAATTATAATATCTGTTTGGATTTGTAATCCACTATTTAATATCAATGTTTTACCATTATCCTTAATTTCAATTACCGCATCTTCAAGTAATAAATTAACACCATTTTTAATTAATTCTTCATGAACAATTTGTGCTTGTTCAAAGTCTAAAGGAGCCATTACTTGATTTGATAAATCAATTATACTAACCTTCATACCTCTTAAAGATAGGTTTTCAGCCATTTCAATGCCAATAAACCCACCACCTATTATTACTGCATTCTTTGGTTTTTCGTTATCAACAAAAGATTTTATTTTATCAGTATCTGCAATATTACGTAACGTAAATATATTATTAGCTTCACTTAATCCTTTAATTTGAGGTATGATTGGTTTTGCACCAGGTGATAAAATAAGTTTATCATAATTTTCAATATAAGTTTCTCCACTTTTTACCTTTTTCACAGTAACTTGCTTTTTGTTTCTATCTATATCAATAACTTCTGAAAAATTTCTAATATCTAGGTTATAACGAATAGACATATCTTCTACTGTTTGAACTAATAAATCAGATCGATCTTCAATAACATCACCAATATAATAAGGTAAACCACAATTGGCAAATGAAATATACTCATTTCTTTCAAAAAGAATTATTTCATCTTTTTCTGATA
>JAEYQM010000087.1 GCA_023410025.1 Bacillota bacterium | reverse complement strand
GAAGTTGCTAAAGTTGTTTTAAATGAAATAATTGAAGTAGCAATTGAAATCGCAAATAGTGATTATCCAGTATTGAAGAATACAATATACCGTGTAGATAATCCACAAACGGGATTATATAAATCTCCAAACAAAGCATTAAATGTAATTGTCAGTGTTATATTAGGTGGAGTAATTGGAGTAGTAGCTGCATTATTAGTTGAAATACTTAAGAGTACAATTAGAAATAAAAAAGAAGTAGAAGCACTATTACCTGGTTATCAAGTAATTGGTGTTATTTCTGAAATACCTGAAAAAGAAGGTGACAATTAATGTCTAAAAAAAATAAAGTAATTGCTTTACGTGGAATTGTTGATGATGAAATAATAGTTGAACAGTTCGAGAAACTTCAAGTTAATATTGGTCTTGCTTCAGTAGATGAAAAAATTAAAGTAATTCAAATTACTTCATCAGTTCAAGATGAAGGTAAAACAACAGTTGCTGTAAACCTAGCGAATGCCTATGCAATGAAGGGCGCTAAAGTTTTAGTAATTGACTTAGACATTAGAAGACCAAAGATTCATAGAAACTTCAAGCAAACAAATGAAAATGGTATTGTAGACTATGCTGCAGGTAAAATCACAAAAGATAACTTAATTAAAAGAACTACTTATGGAATTGATGTAATATTTACTGGTAATAAAACTCCTTACCCTGTAAAGATTCTTGAATCATCTTTAATTAAAAATTTAGTTGAGGATATGAGAAATCAATATGATTATATAATTATCGATACTCCACCAGTTGGAGCAGTAGTAGACCCAATTATAGTTTCAAAATTAGTAGATACAGTTATTTTTATTGTTCAAGCTAATAAGACTAAGAAACCAATTATTAAAGAATCTTTAAAACAATTAGAACTTGCAGGAGTTAATATTGCTGGAATAGTTCTTACAAATGTTAGATTAAAACAATCAAGTTACAAATACAAATATAGTTTAGATGAGAATGGTAATTAGTTAATATAAAGGAGGTAAGTATGATAGATCTTCATTCACATATTTTACCTGGGATAGACGATGGTTCACCAAATTTAGAAACATCAATTAAGATGTTACAAAGAGCAAAAAGTATTGGTGTAACCCATATTGTTTTCACTCCACATTTAGTTTCCAAATCGTCTTATTTTACTGAAAAAGATAAGCTTAAAAAAATCTTTGATGAATTCAAAGATAATGTAAAAGATATTGGAATTAAATTGTATCTAGGTAGTGAAATATATTATTCTGAGAAAAATTACAAAAAACTATTAAATGGTGAGTTAGTAACATTTAATGATTCAAAGGTTTGTTTAGTTGAATTCCCTATGCATACTGAATCTGATATTGAGGAAACAATTTATAATATAAAGGTTAATGGATTTACACCAATTCTAGCCCATCCTGAAAGATATAAATTTATATCTTGGGAAGATGTTTTGTCTATAAAAGAAAATGCCTTTATTCAAGTCAATTCAACTTCAATACTAGGTTATCATGGGAAGAAAGTAAAAAAATCAGTATTTGAATTATTAAAAAGACAGTTAGTTGATTTTGTTGCTAGCGATACACATAATGATGAAGACAGATGTGTAAACTTAGACCAAGCTTATAAGATTGTAAAGAAAAAGTTTTGTGAAGAATATGCAGATAAAATATTTGTAAAAAACCAAGAAAAATTAATTAGTATAATAGATAATGAAGCCATATTCTAAAATTGGCTTCATTTTTTTCTTTACAAAATCATATAATATGGTATAATAGTTTTAGTTATATGGCTCCATAGCCAAGTGGTAAGGCGCGAGTCTGCAACACTCCGATCGTTGGTTCAAATCCGACTGGAGCCTCCATATAAGAACGCCAACTTTGATACAAAAAATATCAAAGTTTTTGCATTAAATAGGCTTGTTTTAGGCTAAAACAAGATAAAAAAACTCTAATAATCGTTAAAAAACGGTCTTTAGAGCTTTTTTGGTATAATTCATGTTGCACTATTTAATTATTGCTAGTTTGATTTTGCACTATTTAATTATTACTTGTTTAAAATTGCACTATTTAATTATTGCTTGGTTAAGACTGCACTATTTAATTATTGCTTGGTTAAGATTGCACTATTTAATTATTGCTTGTTTTTCTAAAAGAGGTCAACTTGTATTTAACTGTAATTTTTGTGTTTTATAAAAAATTCAGTGAAATATCTAGTTTTATGTGATATAATTATTATGTATTTATAAAATGTATCAAAACTATTATATGGATGTAGCGGATTAGCATTTTCTCTGTCTACCAATCATAATGATTATGAGAAGTGAGTTTGAATCTCCTTATCTCCACCACATAACACTAAATGGTTTGATACAATAGTTTCAAGCCTTTTTTGTTGCGAAAATAGGGAGAAATCTCCTATCTTCGTTTTGTATACTAGTCTATAGGCTTTCAACAAGAAACGTTTACTAGGCTATTTTCCTTTACTTGTACCACTAAAACACAAAAGGTCAACAAAAACACGAAAGAGGTTACAAAAACACGAAAGGTCAACAAAAAACACGAAAGCCTCTACAAAAACACAAAAGGTGTTAGAGAACTATTAAACTATTACCCTACATTTTAACGATTTGGGAAATCATAGGTTATTTATATTATAATCATATACCTATTTATATTTTTTATCAACTCTATTGACGTGTTAAATTACTTATGATACAATCATTTTTGTAAGAAAAGGATAAAAGTATTTTCAAGCGATTCAAAAGAAAGGAAGTACGATTTTATGATGAAACAAAGAGGAAGAACTATTCAATGGTTATTAATTAGTATTTTTTTGTTCATATTACTCTTTGTTCCAATTGGAGAAGGCAATCTTTTAGTGGTGCTTATTGAATATTCTAATTATTTATTCAAACCTTTTACGTGACATTTTCCTTATAGATATCAGATTGAAACGATCCCTTTATATTTGTTATTAATCACTAATATAGTGCTTCTTGTATTATTCTCTGTAAAGAAAACATATTCTATTACGCTAAAAATACTTACAATAGTCCAATTTGCATTGTATATTATCATATCTTTGGTATATATTAATTCATCACTGGAGTTCGTTGATTTTTATACAATCGCTTTTGTTGTTATCATCCTTATGATTCTCTCTTTATTACAAGTGCTCAATTTGTTTTTCATATCACCCAAGAGATATAAGCGTGCATCTATTGTTGTATCATCGATTGTGCTTATCTTTTTATCAATCTATAGTGTTCTATTTTGGACTGTAAGTCGCTTTGAATTTGAACTAAATGATGATGGACAGTCTTACTCCATTGTAAGTATTGAAAGCGATATTCCTACCATAAGAATACCCAGCACTTATAAAGGATTACCTGTTACAAAGATAGGCTCAAACTATTATATATATCAAAATATTCAAGAAATCATCTTTGAAGAGGATAGCAATATTGAGATAATAGAACAAACTGCTTTTAGATGTCGAAACTTAAGAAAAATCACACTGCCTTCCAGCCTCCAAACTATCGGTGACAATGCTTTTTCTTTTTGTTATCAATTGGAGGAAGTGATTATTCCCATAAATGTTATAACCATAGAGAGGCGAGCTTTTGTGTCTGATAATTTAATTGTATATTGTGAAGCTGAATCAAAACCTGATACATGGCACGAATATTGGTGTTATGATTATGAAATCAAAGAAATCATATGGGGATATAAGGGGTAGATAATGAAGAAACTATATAAAGTTGCATTATCATTAATTACAATAGTTGTCATAAGCTGCCTATCAACATTTGAAATATTTGCGTATGCAAACCATCAACCTTTAATAACTGGCTCTTTTGACATACTAGCAGATGAACAAGAGGATGCATATCAGTTTTATTCTGAATGTTTTTACAGTAATAAAAATTTCATGTCGATAATTATAGAAAATTCTAATAAACCAGATGCATCATCTGCTGATGGTGGTGAATCAATTGATGGGACTCACTATTATGTTTATGAAGGAACACCCTCGACCAAGGGTAATTATTATAAAAACAATGTTTTTCTTAATAAATGATTCTTATCCAGAAAAAGCACTAAGAGAAATAATACTTAACGCTTTTTGCCACTCCAATTATTTTATTAGATCAAATATTAAAATTGAATTCTATGAAGATAAGGTAAAAATAACGAGTCCAGGTGGTTTATATAAATCAAATATCGAAGATATGCTTAAAGGTGTACAAACTTATAGAAATCAAAGACTTGTGCATTTATTAGACAAGATGAATTACATTGAAAACTTTGGAACTGGTATTCCACGTACACTTGAAGCATATGAATCTTCTTTAAAAAAGCCAGAATTTTATAATAGTGAGAACTTCTTTATTGTATATCTTCCTAATCTTAATTATAATAAAAATGATTCTGACCAAATAAATGACCAAATAAATGACCAAATAAATGATCTTGGTTTGGAAGTGTTACAAATTATAAGTAACAATGGTGGCATTAAAGTTCAAGGAATATACGATTTATTAATTGAAAAACATAATGAAATAACTTTAGATATAATCAGAAATGTAATAAAAAGAGATATCAAGAAGTATATAGAATTAAGAGGATCTAAAAAAACTGGTGGATATTACATAAAAGCTAATGATAGATAGTTTCGAATTAAAACCATATCAAATCTTAAAATGTGTCCAAGAAATCGACTCAGATCCAGTGCACAGAATTGAAGGACATTATAGATGAAAAATTCAAGACTAAACTTTTAATTGTAATAGTTGTTAAAAGAATAATAGATGGGAGTGTATATTAATATGATAAAAAAATATCTAATAATGGGAGTAGCGTTAATCATGTGTGTATTGATTTTTACGGGGTGTTCTTCATCTCATAACATACCAAATGGTGAGTATGTTGCAGCTGACGTTGAAATGAGGAATTTTAACTTCCGCACAGAAGGTAACACATCAGATAATTTTTGGCATATAAAAGGAGATAACGCAGATTTTTACGTGAGCGGATCACGCACATATAAATGTAAAATTATTGTGGAAGATGACAAAATGTACTTTGAGGGCAGAACATGGTTTGATATGTTTTCATGGAGAAAACAAGGAGATGTTTTTAAGTATGAGGTAAGGTACGATGAATCTACAATGAGCATACAGGTTTTTATTGAGCCATAATTAAATTTAAGTAAATTTTGCTATAAAAAAATCAATATTTTTACCAGGGAGGGTATTATGAATCGCGAAATGCGAAAAAAGAAAATTTTAAAAACAGTAAAAACCATAGCTTTGCTATTTGTAATTAGCATTTGCGGGGCTGTTCTAATAAACAACCCTCAAAAAATTATGGCTTCTACAACGTCAGATAACACATTTTCTGATGATTTAACTTGGGAAGACTTTGAATATTTGTCTAACCTAGAACGATCTATTAGATGTGAAAACTCAAATGCAACAGCAGAAGAGGTGCTTTCTTTTCTTGAAGATGAGATTGATAAATTGAGAACATCAAAAGAGAATTTAATGCCAATAATAAGCACAAGCTCAAGTTCTAGTACATATACTATTTTTGGATTTACTTTAACATCAGAAGAGATCTTATTATTTGCCACATATCCATCTCAAGCGATTATGGCATATAATGCAAGTATAGATGCTGTTACAAAAACAGGCGAATTTTATGATGGTGGGGGATGGCTAGATAACGCAGATGCTTTCAGACACGCCTATTGGAATGCAATAATGGAAAAAAGGATAAGCAAAAATGTGTATATAAATATTGGAACTTATGATATTCCTTATTACACCGTTATCCAAGTAGACTTTGCAAAACTATTTGCGGATGCTCACGAGCATGGAAAAACAGGTATAGACGTTGAAATGGATTTAGCGAATAATGCAATTGGTAGAAGTGACGGAGCAAATTTTAGTTATTTAGAGGAAAGCCAATTAGCAAATAAAATTATGGAACGAGTTTCATACGGTCACTATTGGAAAATAATTAATCCGGTAATCGAAAACAATTATGTCAGTAGTGGGAATTTAGTCCCAAGCGATTGGGAAGGCCTAAAATCCGAGGTTTTAGATGATGTGCTTTTTGAGACAACTCTTATTGGTTCAACCGAAATACGGATTGACAAAATAAATTGGACAATAGTAGGTTCATATACAATCCCGTCAACAATAAAAGGCAGAACTGTCACCCAAATAGGAAACTCCGCCTTTGAGAACCAAACCCAACTATCCCAAATTACTATCCCTGCAAGTGTCACAAGCATTGGTTCAAATGCTTTTGAAGACTGTTCAAATCTAGAAAAAGTTGTTATTCAAAGAGAAATAGGTAATATTACAAGCTTGGGTTCCGATGCTTTTTTAGGATGTAGTTCTCTTGAAACAATTGAAGTTCCTACGAAAAGAATTCTTGACTATCTTTATGCAAACAATTGGTCCTATTATTCTAGTTATATGCATTATATTGAACCCATCACAGATGGTTTAACGATTACTAGTGTTGGAGGAAAAAGCCAATACTACCTATTTCAAATTGTTGAAACAAGGTTTTATAATTTTTATCATCATTGTGATAATCCAATTGACATAACGATTTATGATGATGAGAATAATGTTACTTTAACCAACACTACTTGGGATGGTAATTTTATCTTTATTGAATTAGAAGAAGGTGGGTTGTATAAATTAGTGATTGAAACCACCAATAGTGAATATTTCAACATTCATATCGACGAGATTATTGAAACAGAACTAGAACTAGGAGTTAAGTATTATGAAACACTAAATAGTTACTCCTATGCTTACTATACATTCACTACCCCAGATGCACAAGATGATATTTCATACACCATTAATAGTATCATCTCTGGAGCAAGAACGAATATGTGGTTATACAATGGTTATGATAATTTAATAACCTATGATTTTGGCGATATTAATCGTAACGG
Source organism: Bacillota bacterium (assembly GCA_023410025.1). Taxonomy (GTDB): domain Bacteria; phylum Bacillota_I; class Bacilli_A; order ML615J-28; family CAG-698; genus JAEYQM01. Next base: position 1,989 of record JAEYQM010000087.1, on the reverse strand, counting down.
TGCAAAGATTGATTATGATCTTGCACCCGATACTACTTATATAGTTCTTCTTTATTTAACATCCTATTACTACTATGATGATTATACAATTCAATTTTATGAAACGAATGAAGAGGTCTATCACCTAGATTGGGGAGGTATATCCAAAGAGTATTTTGACCCATTTACCTATGATTATGTAAACTTTATTGTTTTTTCATATTGTTATGATTTGGTGTTTGATGAAACCACTAAAACAATTACTTTTGGAATGATTGAATGTTTTTGGGATGTTACATTTGATGGATATCCCAATTGCCCAGAAGAATATGTTATTGGTATGATGATAGGTATTACATATGACTCATTTGAAAACACTTTGCCATTTTTTAGTATGAATGGATTCTATGAATATCAAGCTGCTCTACCGTATACGTATAGTTATTCTGCTACAGTAACTGATGTTTCTATTACCTTTAGTAATACAGAATGTGCTAGTTTTGTGACACAAGGACCAAGATAGATTTGAACCTACCAAGAATACAAAGCTTTTTTTAAGTAAGCCTTGTATTAAAAATTTGTAGTCTTACACAGAGGTACGCAAAAATTCTACCTATTTTTCTAGGGGTACGCAAATTATTCAATCATTTTTGATGGGGTACGCAAATTTCTTCAGCCTATTGGCAGGGGTACGCATTTGTATTAAAATTGGCGTGCTCTTTCATATACGATATTGAAAATAAAGTTTTATATTTATTTTATTAACTTTATTAGTACTAATGAAATTAAACCTTAAAATTGATTGCAAGAGAAATTTAAGGTTTTTTTTATATTTAAATAAATGTTCATGTGATACACAATTACATAATAATTATTATATCTTTTAATGTGTTTGTTAAGCACAAAAATAAAAAAGATATTAAAAAATAAGGATTAATATAAATGTCAATTTAAATATGCACAATTTTGGTCATTTAAGATTCCTCAGTTTGTATTGGTTTAATTTTATCTTTAATTCTATAAGAAGGTCCTGTTATATTAAATAAATATGAATAATGTAATATTCTATCTAATATCGCTTTGGTAATCATTTCATCATTACCTAATATCTGAGGCCATTTATCAAACGTTATATTACTGGTAAATATTGTTGATCTTTTGGTGTATCTTAAATCGATTAATTGGAAAAATAATTTTGATTCAAGTGGTGATATTTCATTAAAACCAACTTCATCAATAATTAGTAGCTTATATTTGAAGAACTGTTTGACTTTGCGATCAAATGTCCCTTCATTATAATCGTTTTTTAATATATTAATAAGCTTATTAAATTTTATAAAATAAACACTATTTCTTCTAATTGCTACTGAATAAGCTATCGCTATTGCTAAATGTGTTTTACCTGTACCTGGGTTTCCTATAAACACTATATTATTTGCTTCATCATAAAAGTTTGATGATATTATCGAATAAATCTTTTCTTTGCTAACGCTTGGTTGAAAATTAAAATCATAATCATCTACAGTTCTTAAAAACGGGAATCCCGCTACTTTAACGTTATATAATTTGTTATTTTCTTCTTTGGCTTCAACTTCTTTATTTAAAACTTTATATAGTCCTTTTAGTTCTTGATTAGTTATTCCATCATTAATATGTAATTCTTTTAAATATGTATAAGCTGATTTTAGTTTTAAATATATTAATTGATTTAATACCTCATTAATCATATTTTATATTCTCCATTTCTCTTAAAATTATTGACTTACTACCACTCTCATCTAATTCTTTCTTTTTATATTTTAAATCATGTTCATCTTTAATATTTAATAATTTATTGGTTATTTGATGAATTGTTATTAATTTTTTGCTATAATATATGTGAAGTTTATCTCGAATAACTATTAATCCTACTTTATATCCAATATATTTCTTTGGTACTGAATATTTATTTGATTTGTATGGTATTAATGATTCTTTTGAGACAATTACTTCATTTAATGTTAGGTGATA
>JAEYQM010000007.1 GCA_023410025.1 Bacillota bacterium | reverse complement strand
TCAACTTTTGCTTCTTGGTTTGATGTAAACCATGCATATGTTGATGCAGTTGCTGCAATAAATGCTACTACTAACATTAAAGTAGCCATTATTAATTTTCTTGTACTTTTCATAACTTTCCTCCCATAAATAATTAAGTTATAATATTAAATTTAATCGTTAATTTAATTGCGCCATCTTTGACTGATCTACCTTCTAAATCGGTACAATCAGGATCTTCTCCATGTAACCACATTAATATGGAATACTTATCCATTTGCCCAGGGGCAAAATCATATCTATTTTCACCAATAACTTTTTTACTAGCCTCAAATGGAATGCTACCAGGTTCAGGTTTACCCGGTTGAGTACCGTGTTCACTCTGTGGCTTTGCATAAACATCGCTAGAAACAATTTTATTACCCGCTATATCAGATTCTTTTATTATCATTACTCTAACTGCTGCATCCAAGTTTAATATGCTATCTTCAATATAAATACTAAAGTTATAACTGAACTCTTCACTTCCTGAGTTCTTAGCATAAAACGTATATGCAAAGTAATTCAAACCATTATTGTTTCCACCCTCAAGATTATCAATTATATTTTCAATCTCAATTGGAATTCTTTCAGGTTCTCCTCTTATACCAATTGGAGCAGCACTACCAATAGGTGTTGCTAAAAGTCTTGAACTACTTTCCTTAAAGTCAACTGACTCTGATAAAACCATTTCCTTATTTAAGTATAAATCTTGACTGACATCAATTGTGAAGTTACCAATCTTTTGTCCGTAATAACTAAAAAGGAATAAAGTAGCAAGGGCTAGCGAAGAAAAACCCATTACAATACGGCTGATAAATTTCATCTGCGCAACTGTACTAAATTTAAACATCAATTCACCCCACTAATTAAATATTATATATTAATCACCCTTAATAAACTATTAACAAAAAAATGTGAATCATAACTAAAATTAAATTGTTATAGTTTTATTTACTTTACATAACCATTTTTTTCAATTATAATAGTATTGTCAGGTGAACTTATGAAAAAACATACTTACTTTATATCAATTATCATAATAATGTTTGCAGCAATAGCCATTAAATTTCTTTTGGTTGACATTCAACTAAATTTAGCAAACATTGAAAATGGTCATGCAAATATAGAAAATTTTGATTTAAATGGTAAATTGACACTAAATGGACAATGGGAGATATATGAAAATGTACTACTTGTCAGTGATAATGTTAATTTAGATACATTAGAAAAAAAATATATTGTATTTCCTAATCAACACAATGCTGCTACTAAAAATGTAACTTATGCATCATACCGAGTAGTTCTAGAAGATGTACCTACAAATGAGTTTTATATGGTAATTTTAGATGGAATTAGTGGAGGATATGCTTTATATATAAATAGAGAATTAATTTATAGTAATCAAAAATTAATGAAAAACGAAATGAACATTTCCATTTCAAAAGAACAAGATTATTACAAAAATAATGATGGGTCATTAGAAATAGTAATTGAAGTTAGTAGATTTCAACTTGATTATTTCGGACTAACTAATGCCCCAAAAATCACAACTAAAAAAGTATTTAATAGAACTTTATATATTACTATTGGATTAAATTTAATTATTTTTGGTGGATTATTGTTTGCCTTAATTTATTATATATTAGTTATTGCTATTAGAACTAAGGATAGATCAGCCATTTGGTTTTCGCTTTTATGTTTTGCCTTTGGTTTATATTTATTTACCTATAAATCAGAATATGCATTTGTTATTGAAAAAGTCTTAAACATGTATGATTATTATAATTACTTTTATCACTTCTTAAGTTTATACTCAACATCAATCCTTTTATACTTAACAATAAAACTTGGACAAAAAGTTAAGGGTTGGGGTCCAATCGATTTTATGATAAGCTTCTTATCAGCTGTTAATATAATTACACCATTATTCTTAAATGCTACAATATTCCTTAAAAATATCCATGTATTTCATTTAATAAATATTGTGAATTTAATTTTTATAACTTTATGGAGTTTAAAACAAATCAAAAAAAATATTATTAATATATATCTTACAATTGCTTTAGCACTATTAGTTATTGGAAATATTTATGACAGTTTAGTTCAATTTAATATAGTATCTTACTATGGTAAGATAACTTATTTAATCTTCTATTTTAGTACATTTATCTTTATTTCTATAAATGCCTCAAATTATGAAAGTGAATTATCAAATGTTCAAGAGGTAATAAAACTAAATGATAAAATAAGAGATACAGAATTTACATTCTTAAATACACAAATTCAATCACATTTTATTTATAACACCTTAAATGCTATCCAATCACTATGTTATTCAAACCCAGAAAAAGCCGGAGAATTAATAGATGACTTCTCAATGTATTTAAGAACTAGATTAGAATTTAATAAGATGCCAATGTTAATTGATTTTGAAGATGAACTTGAAAATATAAGAACTTATATTAATATTGAAATGCAAAGGTTCGGTTCAAGAATTAATGTAACTTATTCATTAAAAGTAGGAGATTTTAAAGTTCCACCACTAACAATCCAACCTCTTGTTGAGAATTCTGTAAAACATGGTATAGGAAAGAAAAGATTAGGTGGAATAATTAATATTGCTACTGAAGAGGATGAAGATTTTATTTATGTATCTGTATATGATAACGGGGTAGGATTTGATCGTAAATCTTTAAGTGATAGACAAAGAGTCGGTACACAAAACATTGCTCACCGTTTAAATCTACATATTAACGCAACTTTAGAAATAGAAAGCGTCGTAAATGAGGGTACAAGGGCTTTAATTAAAATACCAAAGAAAAAATAAGTATCATTAATTGATACTTATTTTTTTTTATGTGCTGCTAGAAGTTCACTAACCATTCCATCAACTTTATCTGCCATAGCTAAACTCCATGTATATGGCTGGCCTTCTAAATATTCACCCGTATCAAAGATAGCAGGTGGAATAGTCACTTGTTTAGTTTTTCTATATTCATTATAAACTTCATGTAATTTTATAAAATCACATTCAAATTTAGTAACATCTACTCGATATAAATTTCTACTATAATCAAATATTTCAATTATATTTTTTTCAGTTAAAAATGTTCTTAATGAGTAGCTAGCAACATGAAAGTTATTCATTAATTTCTTATCATCAAATGTATCTGGCCATAAATCATCAGCTATTGTCATCCAACCTAAACTCTTACCTTGTGCATTAATTAGATAAGCTAATAATTCTTTAGCCTTAGAGACTTTGAATGGTATTTGTTTTCCATCAATAAATATTTCAAATCCGCCAAGACATTTAATCTGAACATTAGGTTTACTTGCCCCTTTAACAATACCATTAATTCTTTTTATTACTTTATCAACAGTTTTTTCAACTCTAGATTTAGAAAGGGGTTTTAAAATATAGTCAACAGCAGAAACATCAAATGCTTTAATTGCATATTGATCATAAGCAGTTGCAAAAACAATACCAATATCTTTGTTATTTTCAGAAACCATTGATGCAAGCTCAAGGCCTGTTATTTCTGGCATTTCTATATCCATAAAAATAAGATCAGCTGTATTAGTTTTTAAATAATCTAATAAATTTAAACTATCTGTAAATGTAGCAACAATTTCAATATCTTTAAAATCTCTTAAAATATAAGTTAAATTGTCTATTGCCAATTGTTCATCATCTATTATAATTACTTTAATCATGCTTATAACCTCTCTTCATTATAACACAATAATATGAAAAAGTTAATAAAAAATGCAACTTTTTTTATTATTCTTGACTTATTTTTCGTATAGTGATAGAATTAATTATAAGTATTATTTTATGGAGAAGTATATGGCGAAAAATATTAACTTAAAAAAAGCAATAAATATTACACTTAGTGTTTTATTATCTTTAATCATTTTATTAATAATGATATTTACTATTTATGCATTTAACTCAAAAAAGAATGATGGAATTCCTAAAATTTTTGGTAAGAGTTATTTAACTGTTGTTTCTAATTCGATGAATACAACTAATGAAGAATATAACTTTAAAGGCTTTAAACGCGGTGATATGATTGTTATTGAACGTTACCAATGGGTTGAAGCAAGTAACATGAGATTTGAAGTTGGTGACATCATTACATTTAGAGATGTTGATGAAAACAACAACTACTTCTATAATACTCATAGAATAATTAAAGTAAATAACGATCATTATGTGACTCAAGGGGATGTAGCTAATAAATTAGGTTATTCTCAAGATCCTGATGGACAACACGCTGAAAAAGTTTATTTCCATGAAGTAGTTGGTTCATATCAGAAAACAATTAGAAATGTTGGATTTATATTTATATTCTTACAATCAACAATTGGATTTTTAATCATAATTGTTATTCCACTAATTGCATTATTCATTCTTGAAATCTTTAACTTCCGTAAAGCATATAAAGAATATAAGCAAGAAAGAGGAACAAAGGCAATGTCAACTGAAGACATTCAAAAAGAAATTGAAAGATTAAAACAACAATTAGATGGAAAAAAAGAAGCTTAAAAAAGCTTCTTTTTTTAATAGTAAATATCTATTTTAAATAATTTGTTTTTATAATCTATTTTTGGTTATATTTTGGAGATAATTTAACTCCTTTTGATAATACAATATTTCGCAAATCAATTATAGGTAAATTTACTGCTCCTCTTGAATCATTTGTTAATGCATATATTTTTTCTCTAATATATGGGAATACAACCGATACAAACAATGAATCTAAAACATTATTATCTAACTGTTTTTTCCAATCTAAATCGTTAATTTTAAATTCAGCTAAAAAATTAAAACTTGATAACTCATCTTCATAAAATTTTATAATTAACTCTATATTAACTTTGTAAATACTTTTTTCTTCATCAAATAAACTGCTATTAGTTTTAATAGAAAAGTATTCAATTAAAGTATATTTTTTTCTTGAATATATTGAACTTATCAATTTATATCCAAGAAATTCATATACTGGGTTATTACTTCCCATAAAATATCCTCCTAAGCAAAAATCATATTATCTTTATTGTGATTTTTATCTTTATTATTGTTTGATCTGCATGTTGATTCCATTACAACATAATTTAGGTCTTTTATTTGATTAAATGATGTTTCTGTATTTTCATTACTCATTGATACAATATCATAAGAAATTTCTATATTATAACAAACAACAGAATACAAATCATTAATTAATTCTGGTCTTTTTTGAAGTAAATATAGTAATTTTCCTGTTAATCCAGCGACTGGGTTTTTACCTTGTTCCCATTTTTCCACTGTTTTTTTCTTAACACCTATCACTGAAGCAAAAACATTCTGAGACATATTTAGACTATTTCTTAGTTGCTTAACAAATTCATTTGAAACAATACTATCTGTATCTGTATATTTAATTTCATAAGTTCTTGCATCTTTAAATCTACTTAAATCGTATTTGTTCATTTTATTCCCTTTCATTTATCTAATTATTAATTTAATCCTTTAATGATTTAACATATTTATTAAATAATTTTTTTAACTTGTTATTTTCATCATTTGATATATTTAACTTATCACTTTTTTTAAATATGTGTAGTACTATGCACCATTTTCTTATCTCATCTACAATAACAATACATCTAAATCCAGAACTTTTTCCTTTGTTATTATTATCATCGATAATTCTCATTTTAATACAGCTAACTGTAAGATTATTTACTCTTGATTCATATAAAACACTAACTTTTAATTTTTGTTCTAAAGAGGCACCTATTTCTCCAACTATGCGTTCAACTGTCTCTTTTTGTAAATTTTTGATGTCTTTTTTTAAATTAAAAGGTGTATCGCTTCCAAAAACTTCTATATTTACTTCCGGATCTAATATAACATAGTAGTTCGCCATTAAATGATATTCACCTCTTTGCAAAAAAATAACTTAATAACTACCCTATTTAATAGGACACTTAAATTATACCATAATCTGTCAACAACTGTCAACAAAAAAATTTTCAATTATTATTTTAATATATTATAACTTTTATATTAAAAAAGACATTTTGTTATTTAAAACAAAACGTCATATTTTTTTATTTTTCATATTTAATTTTCTTAAATTCTCTTTCAACAGCATTAAATATCTTAACAATCTTAGGATCAAAATATTTACCCTTTTCATTGTTTATTAATACAACTGCTTCTTCATGAGTCATG
>JAEYQM010000019.1 GCA_023410025.1 Bacillota bacterium | reverse complement strand
TACCATTTTTTCCATTAGATAACAATACTTTATGTCCAATTTTTAGGCTTTCTGCCTTTACCCATTGTCCTTGATAATCACTTGCATCTCTACCTTCAAAATCAACAATTGGAGTATCTTCTGCATTAAATATATAAAACGGGTGTTCTGAAGTACATGTAATAGTCTCACCATTTACATCAATATGAACCCATTTTTCTGTTGTGTTTCTAAATAATCTAACTACTTCTTTATAATCACTATTCCCTGTATCCTCATTATATGATAAAACTTTATCTCCAACTTCTACATCTTCAATTTTTTTATAACCATCTTCAGTTAAAATAAGCGTACCTGCTTTAAAACATTTTGGCGTAAGAGCTTGACTAATTCCAAATGAAACAAGTGCAGTTGCCATTGAAATTGCTAATGATTGATCCCAGTTTTGATTAATATAATTATCATACGCTTTAAAAAAACTATTTCCTTGCTTCATACTTTTTATTCCAGCAATTATACCACCTATTGTTAGTGTGACTTTCCAGGATAGAAATGCCATCATAAACATTGGTGCAAATGCAGGACATATTATTTATATAACTAAAGCAATTGCAAATAAAGTAACAGCAACAATTTCTCCTAATGCACTACCCCAGAATCTCTTCCATGTAACACCCCAAAAGTATTTCCATTTATTTAATTGTGTTGGATCATACACAAGCGGAATACTTAAGTCTTAATTCTATTATATTAAAAAATTTAAATCAAAAGATGAATTCGATAAAAGAATTATAGAATATATTAATTATTATTGTAATGTTAGATTATCATAAAAATTAAAAAGTATTAAATCTTAAAGTATATAATAACCATATCTTTCAACAAAATAATTATTGCCGTAAAAAAGTCATGGCATATTATTATTTATTAAATTATTTTTTAATGTAAATTGTCCAACTATTTGTGTTCAGTTCTCAATCAGAAAACTGACTATTCCCCTTAAAATTTGATGATTTTTACCATGCCGTAAACAGCATATCAACAACATATTCACGTACTATTATCGTACTATCAACTGCATATCAACGCTATCATGCACATATATTATCACTACGATTCCGTAACATATACTTTAAAACAATAAAAAAAGAAGCCAACTTTTTATCGCTGACTTCTCATAAATTACTCAACTAAATAAACATTAAATGATTTTGCTACTCCATCTACACAAAACTTTGTAACGCCATTTGACCACCATTCAGTAACAGAAGTAAATAGTATGTAAATTAAATTTTTTAAATCTATATTTTTTATTTTATAATAATTAAACAAATAAACTTCATATGAATTTTTTTCAATCCATTCTAAATCTTCTAACCAATCACGTGTACCATCAAATCCTTCATTTTTTATAGGAAACTTAAACACATTGCCCAAGACTTCTGAAAATTGTTCCCAAGTCTCAATATTATGCAAATCAATTTTTCCAATAAATAATTCAGTACTATTAATTTTTTCACGAATCATTTCATTTGCTTTTAATTCATTAATTTTTGTAAATTTATTAATAATCATTTAATTCCTCCTTATGGAATAACTCTAAAAAAACTAGCATAATGTTTTGCAGTATAATATATATTTATATCGCCTCCAACTACAAATCTCTGTGCTCCTCTACTCAATCCAGCAACTTTATTCACAGCATCAAATTCTCTATAAGTTAAATTGGGACCAGTAGGTAATTTTGCTGGAATATTATCATAAATTCCTCCTGCTTTTGTACCAGGCGTTTGTCCTTTAAAATTACCTTTCCATCCATTTTTAGAATATTGCTCATATGAAAATCTTACATCATCTGGTAGATCGGAAACTCTGATATCATCATTTGAATTAATTAAATCATCTGCAATACTACCACAAGCATTATGAACTAATATTCCTTCACTGCCTACATAATAAGTATGATAATCTTGTACCTCAAAATTATATGTAGCTACAGGCTCATCCAAATCTTCGGTTTCTACGCTATTAATAAAGAATTATCTTTTTTATATTTATCATTCTTGTTTTTTCTTCTCCTTTCTTACTTTTTTAAGGAGGAAAATACTAGCAATCGTGCTAATTATTATCACTAATACTTTCCATATTTTTTAAATGTGAATTTAATTATCGTATAAATTATTTTAAATCCATCGACTATAAAATTAATTAATAACATTATTCAACGATCGGATTAATTTCTACTTCCTTAAATTTATAGCCTAAATTAACGTATTTTAGGTTTTTGATTTGTGATTCAGTTAAATAGCAATTCCTATATAAATCTTTGCATAGCTCAACTCTTATAAAGTAATACTTGTCTCCGGTGTCAGCGTATGTACCAATTCCTATCTCAGCATCTGCTTCTTTAATTCTAAATCCCTTAGAAGTTTGCATTAAATCTCCTAATCCTCTTTCATTACAAATTAATTGGTAATCTCCCATTTCTAGCTGTTTAGCAGGTTGAATTTCAATATTGGCAAAGTTCTTACCAAATGTGTTTTGATTAGCATTGATATCTTTTAAAACAACTGTTAGATCATATCTAGGGGTTAAGCCTTTTCTTTGAGTTGCTTTAAGTGTGAATTCTACTTTTACTTTCAAATTTTAATTTCTCCTTTCTTTAATAATTACTTTTGACGTAATAGCTTTCAGCTTCTTGTTCAGTTATCTCTTTGTTTTTCTTATCGAGAAGTTTTAGTATTTCTTTAATTCTTTTTGTACTAAATCCTAATTCTTCTAAAACGATAGCAATCTTACCTTTGCATGCAATATGGCTCATTCTTTATACTCCTTTCTAACTTAATGGTTCTTATTAAGTTTTTTATCTAATGTTAACCTTAGACACTTAGATTTTACTAGGGACATTAGACACTATGTGTCCGTCTAGTACGGAAGTTAAATAAATTTTGAAATTTTTGCGTAAAAAAAGAAGATTATAAAATTTCTTCATATTCTTCCTGCTAAACTATTAATAAAACTGCATTACTTTTGTTTCTTCTTGAGTTTCAGGATTATAGAAAGTATAAAATACTCTCTCATCATTTTTTTGTTCCTTTGTTTGACCTTTAAATACTAATGGTTTTCCATTAACTATTGGCCATTCAGGATCTTGTACCCATTTTGGTGGTTTGTTGTCAAATTTAAACAACTCTTTTATCTTATCTTTAATCCATTTTTTTTGTTTTGATTTTGATAATTCCTTTGGAGCTTGTTGAATAATTTCGTTCAAGAATTTTTCATCTTCAATATGCACATAACTTGGCTGAATGGATAATCTGAATTTATGTTCATCCATATAAATGTTTGTAGGTTGGAATGGTACATTATAATATTGCAAATATCTTTTAATATAACTTTGAACAGTTAGTTTACCCAATGCTGTTGACCATTTGAAAAGAGGAAAATTTTTGTAATGTTGCAAACTTTGATTTATTGTTTCCCCTTTTTGATATGTAAACATTTCATTTGGTTTTTTGTCATCTAAGATTTTTTTATAATCATCATTCTTTTCATAATTATTCTGAAATTCTTCAAAGGACATTTTTCCTTCCACAAAATCTACAAATTCTTTTATGATTTCTTTTTTATCCATATTAGAATACCCCGCTTCCTAAACTATAATTTACTGCACTCCATACTGCATTTCTATATCCTGTAATAGCATGTATTGCAAGATGTTGAGATTGAGTTACTCCAACAACATTATATAAATTTGCCCCCGCTCGACCCAGTGGATGATGCAAGATTACTTTTTGACCATTTATTATATTCGTTGTTCCCTCGGCAAAAGTTCCCGGATGCAATCGTTCTTGTGCTGCAAATAACTTTCGTTTAAATGTACTAAATGAAGGATCTCTAGAAACACCTTTGCCATTAACAGGTGGTGTTTTGGCCTCTGCAACAGCTGCATCATCAAACTGCATAACATCAAATACATCATCGCCACATGCATTGTGAACAAGTATTCCACTTTCCCCTACGTAATAGGTATGAAAATCGGCCACTTCAAAATTATAGGTGTCTTGTGGACCTCCGACAGTTTTGGTTTCAGCAGATAATACTGTTGCGATTTCTCCACTCTCAAGAATTATTTTATCGTCAATTTGGATATCTTTTGCGTTAACTAATCCTTTACCCTCTACATTATAAGAAGTTCCTTATTTTCCTACAAGTTTATCTTTCTTATGAGGGGTTAATAACGGCAATGACACTTCCACTTCTAAGTTATAAGTCGTCTGTGGTCCGCCAACAATTTTAATTTCTGATGATAATACTGTCGAAGTTTCTCCACTGGAAAGGATTATTTTATCTACCACTTCTATATCTTTTACATCAACTTTTCCCCTATCTACTACATTGAATGTTTGTTCCTTAGTGGATGTAATTTTGTCATATTTACTACTGGTTAATAAAGGAAGCTATCTTTCTACTTCAAAATTATATGTAGTCTCTTGTATATCTAATTCTTCAACTACTACAAAAGATATTATACCATTTTTTCTTTTGGTAACAATACATAATTTTAAACATTTAGTTTTTTGTGATTTCACATTTACTGAAATAATCATTTTACTTTTTCCCCTCAACATCAACAATCTGATCAAATACTAATCTAGTATATAAAACGGGTGCTAGGGCGTACATGTAATAATCTCTCCATTTATACATAATTAGCCCATTTTTGATTACTGTAATTATAATATGATGATGTTCTAAATGACATTTGAAATGATTTAACACCTTTTGACAATACTATTTGATTTATTAATATAGTTTTTGTTTATACTAACGGTAAATAGAACTTTAATTAGAATTTAATAATTTTTTATTATAAATTATTTTATACATTTAAACTGTAATAATTAGATTCAATTTTATGATTAAAAAGGTGAAAGGTATTTTTGGTTATTTAAGATCAATAATTTTTTTACCATGCTTTAAACAACTTACTAGCGACAACTACACAACATACTAACATACCATAAACTACATATTAATGTTAACATGCACATATATTATTGCTATGATTCTGTAACATTTTGATTTATTCACATCAAATATATTAAACTAATTTGCTTTTGTATTGAGATTGTTTTAGAATATTTCCTAAGTTTATCTTACATCAGGCTTAAATACAAAAACAACTGCCAAGTCATCACTATGAGACCAAGATGCAAAATATTTTTTCGCTTTCTTGACTGATTCCTCACAAGAATCACCATTATAATACCAATTGCTTCCATCATGAGTATACTCTCCATTTTTAAGTTTAAGTATATCATCGCCTAATATTACTCTACCCTCTTTAAATAATTCTTCAATTACTTCATTTCGATCAGTAATTGGCCATATTTGACCATTTATACCTTGTACTTTTATTATTGGATCCATGCATAATAAGGTCTTTATCCTGACATGAAGTAGTAAAGTAAACTAAATCCAGTTTGCTTTTTATTACATCAAAAAGCGATAATACTACCGTCATAATCATCAAGAGCAATATCAATTCTAGTAGGACTAGCATTAAGTCTTACAAAGAAAAATTATAATAAATCAATCAATGTTTTGTTTTCTGCTATTACTTATTTCTCTACAGCTTTGTCCTGATAATTCAATAGAACATGATATATGACTTGATTTCAACTTTGGTCCACACAACCTTAAAATAATATGATCTGAGAGTTTATACTGAAACTCAAATCGATGCATAGCATAATCTTCTTTTCTAATATCTTCTTTCTTGATATTAAAAGTCACAAATCATTAATAAAATATCATTAATTATTTGATATTCTGCATCATCTTCATAACAAATAAATGGGAATGTAGCACTAAAATAATTAAACACAATGTGAACAGCTGTTCTTTATTCTAATAATTCCATTTTATACCTCTAATCTTTCTGGGTGCCTTAATACTTGAAAGATAGAAATCAATCCTGCTTGGGGTATGTTCAGATGTACGCGCTAACCCGGCTATTAGAATAGCCTGCTTAACGCGCGGTGTTCTAAACATGGCACCCAAGAGTAATTAATTGATTTTTTCTTACTTTTTTAAGCACTTTGTAAGCATTATAAAGGCATGTTAGGAAACAATGTGTCCTTGTGGAAAGATATTTTTAAATTTTTTTTTATTAAATTATTTCACTAATTAAAAAAAATAATTATCAAATAAAAAAGCAGAAAACTTTTTTTCATAAGTTTCCTACCCTTTCATTTATCTCTTTAATTATCTTAAATATCATATGGTGATATATTTAATTCTTCTAATATTACACCAGATGCTACTTTATTTGGCCCTTCAAAAAGTTCAAATTCTGCTCCGACTTGCAACAATTCATAAGGTGCCTCGTCTGCAAGATAAGTAAGTTTTGCAATCGATTCCTTACCAGATATTTCGTCATTAAATATTATAGAACTCCATAATGGTTGGTTTTGCCAATCACCTAAATATTGACCTTTAATAATGATTATTGGTGAATATGAACGATATTTTTTGCGTTCTTTTTCTTCAATGACCGGCGGTATACGTCTTTTTTCAAAAAACCAATTTATTTTTACTTTTACAACTTTCATAATACCCTCCCAAATCCCAGCATTATTTCATTCAAATAATTGTAATGTGCGCTATATGCTGGTCCTATATTATCCAGCATCGGAACGTGATACATTTTACTTAAACTCGATGTTGGTACTTTAATTTTAACGATTCGAAAATTTCCTTCACCATGAAATTTTGTTCCCCAAGTTACTGCATCATCATAAGTCGTTGACATCCATTTATCTGCCATTGCGCCAGGTTTTGTTCTGAATTTGCCATGCTTTGTCAAACTACCATACTCTTTATTAGACATCGCTCGATATAATTCTGTTTCACAAGCATTATGAACCAGTACCCCTTCTTCTCCATCATAGTAACTATGAAAATCTTCTACTTCAAAATTATAAGTAATTTGTGCCTCGTCTTAATGTTCAATTTCTATAATTGGTATTATACAATAATTACCATTAGAAAGCAATAATTTATCACCAGGTTTTAAATTCCTAGATGCTATCAAACTACCTAGTAAACTTTCTTCATCTCTACCAACAAAAGCAACTGTATTTCTACTAGAATCGGCATTAAGAACATAGAATGTATGTTCAAATGTACAAGTTATTAAATCTAGTTCATCATTACTGTTTTCTTTACTAACTCTAAAATTAATCCAATCTTTTACAACTTCATAAGTATTTATTTCATCATTAGTGTTAAAAAGTTTACCGTTTCTAAATAATCTAACTACTTCTTTATAATCACTATTCCGTGTATCTTCGTTAAATGATAAAACTTTATCTCCAACTTCTATATCTTCAATTTTTTTATATCCATCTTCAGTTACAATAAGTGTTACAGCTTTAAAGCAAAAACTCCCACGATAAGCAATAGCAAATGTTGTCAATGCAAGTGCCCTTGAAATTGCAAAAGATTGAGACCATTTTTGATTAATATAATTATAATATGATGATGTTCTAAATGATATTTAAAATGCTTTAACACCTTTTTACAATACTATATGATGTAAGAAAATAGATCTTATATATACTAACTGTAAATAGAACTATAAGTAGAATTTAATAATTTTTTATTATAAATTAGTTTATACATTCAAACTGTAATATCTATTTTTAAACTTACATTATCTGAAATGATTAGATTCAATTTTATAATTAAAAAAGAGGTAAGGTATTTTTGGTTACTTAACATCAATTATAAATTATTTCTACCATGCTTTAAACAACTTACTAGCGAAAAATACACAACATACTAACATAGCATAAACTACATATCAATGTTAACATGCACAAATATTATTGCTATGATTCTGTAACATTTTGATTTTAATCATATCAACTACTTTAAATTAATTTGCTTTTGTATTGAGATTGTTTTTGGATAATTCCTAAGTTCATTTTACATCAGGCTTAAATACAAAAACAACTGCCAAGTCATCACTAGGAGACCAAGATGCAAAATATTCTTTCGCTTTCTTGACTGATTCCTCACAAGAATCACCATTATAATACCAATTGCTTCCATCATAAGTATACTCTCCATTTTTAAGTTTAAGTATATCGCCGCCTAATATTACTCTACCCTCTTTAAATAATTCTTCAATTACTTCATTTCGATCAGTAATTGGCCATATATGACCATATATACCTTGTTGTTTTAAATTTATTCGTTTATCCCATATTGTTTTCTGCATTTTTATCCTCCTAATAGACTTTTGCCTATGGTTGTAAATAAGCGATGGTTGACAGTAACTCCATTTGGTTCAATAATATATTGATAAATACCGATTTTTCCATTAAAAGCTCCAGGAAGTTCTACAGCTGTTCTTATTACTCCGTCGTTACCTGTAAAGGTTCCAAAATTCCCATGCACTCCAGCAATATCATCAATCATACTTGGAAATCCATGATTAACATCTTGTAACATCTGCCCTTTAACTTTATCAGTATATTCAATATTTTTAAGTATATTATTTTCGCCGCCACAAGCATTATGAACTAATATTCCCTCACTACCTACATAATAAGTATGATAGTCTTGCACCTCAAAATTATATGTAGCTACAGGATCATCCAAATCTTCGGTTTCTACGCTATTAATTATACCATTTTTTCCATTAGATAACAATACTTTATGTCCAATTTTTAGGCTTTCTGCCTTTACCCATTGTCCTTGATAATCACTTGCATCTCTACCTTCAAAATCAACAATTGGAGTATCTTCTGCATT
>JAEYQM010000018.1 GCA_023410025.1 Bacillota bacterium | reverse complement strand
TACCATTTTTTCCATTAGATAACAATACTTTATGTCCAATTTTTAGGCTTTCTGCCTTTACCCATTGTCCTTGATAATCACTTGCATCTCTACCTTCAAAATCAACAATTGGAGTATCTTCTGCATTCAATATATAAAACGGGTGTTCTGGAGTACATGTAATAGTCTCACCATTTACATCAATATGAACCCATTTTTCTGTTGTGTTTCTAAATAATCTAACTACCTCTTTATAATCACTATCCCCTGTATCTTCATTAAATGATAACACTTTATCTCCAACTTCTATTTCTTCGATTTTTTTGTACCCATCTTCAGTTAATACCATTGTCCCTTTTTTAAAACAAAAACTACAACCATTACTAATGTAAAAAGTAGTCATAGTTAGTGCCATTGAAATTGCTAAAGATTGTGCCCAGTTTTGATTAATATAATTATCATACGCTTTAAAGAAACTATTTCCTTGATCCTTATTTTTAAACCCTGAAATTACTGCACTGTAAGTCAAACTAAGTCCACACATTATTAATGAAGTTACAAATAAAGGAGCAAATGTATGAAAGAACTAATGCACAGATAAATAACCGTCCTGCTAAAATCTTACCAAGTGGGCTATTCCAATATTCATTCCATGTTACTCGCCAAAAATATGTCCACCAGTTAAGTTTTGGAGGATCATAAACGAGAGGTACGCTAGTTTCAATAGTATAGCCATAATTATATATATTAATTGTATTACTTGTTGTTATACTGTATGGATAAATTCCATATATATTATCAAGCTTAGAGGTAATATTTTCCGGGTTATCAGGGTTTATAAATTGCTTTATAATTGGAGAATAGTATCTTCCATCAATATAATACAATCCTGTTTCATCATCATAATATTGACCCTTCCATCTGAATGGATTTAATTTTCCAAGCCCAATATTGTCTTTAACAATAGTGCATTTACCAAAAGGGTCATATTCATATCTTGCAACTTCAACAAAATTATCTAATATAGAAATAATATTCCCTGTTGCATCTTTTACATAAATATAATGTGATGGATTCTTACCAACTAAAAAGCCACTTATTCCCTCTATATCATATAAAAAAAACAATTTACTATAATATTTTTGGCCATTATTTTCAATTGATGTTTTTTGCTTTAATATTTTTTTTCATCATTATTTAAATCAACGATTTATTATTTATTAAATTAGTTTTTATTTTAAATTGTCCAACTATTTGTGGTGCAGTTCAATTCATAAATTTTTTTTTCAAGATTGTTTATTACTTATTCTTTTCCAAAATTTAACAAAAAAAAGTACTTATTGTGTTTATATTTAAACACAATAAGTACTCTTACTTTATAAGTTTTAATTGGCTAATTTAATGAACTTTAACCCAATTTTTTAAATCTTGTAATTCTTGAAAACATGAAGCATATTCTTTTTTTAAATTTATAGGCTTAAGTCTTGAAAAATAATCGATTTCCATTAATCTCACAAGTACATTGATAATTGTATTCCTATCCGTTTGTTCTACGAGAATTAAGTTTTGATCAATATCATAAACCTGTCCGATTTTAACGAAATGGTTAAATTGTGCGAAAAGCCTCATTGGTGTCATGACAGATGGTTTAAATAAATCCTCGCCAATTTTTACTATTATGTCACCTCGCCAACCTTTTTCTTGAATATCTTGTTCTGCTAATTCGTCATTTTCTGAAAAGAAAATCTCACATTTTTTCATTTTTATTCCTCCTAACCAAATGGTGTTAATGGTATCTGGTATAATAAATTCTGATATTGTCCAAGCTGCATTGCATAAAATGGTGCGATTACATAATGTGTGCCGCCAGTGTAAATAATTTGAAGTCCGTCTGGCAAAGTACCAATTTTATGAGCTTGCCCAAAGTTTGTTACTTCACTTGGAATAGAATTTACTGATATACCTTGGGTAGGTTATACAAGTCCATCAACGATTTCAACATCCCTCCTACGCACATTCATGTTATTGCCACTCCTGTATAAATCAGGTGTTCCACAATTTGCATTATGCACACAAACACTTGCCTCACCAACATAATAAGTGTGATAATCTTCCACTTCAAAGTTATAGGTAGTCTCAGGCGCCTCTAATTTTTGCATTTTTTAGACCTTTAATTATACCATATTTTCCATTTTCCAACAATACTTTATCATTAACTTTTAAATCAATTGCGGATACCCATTGTTCAGATAATAATTCATAACCTTCATGCTCATGTACTTCATTTAAATTACGTCTATTTTTATTCTCTGGTAAGAAGAATTTATGCCCAGGAGTACATGTAATTGTTTCACTTCCGTTTTCAACATCAATATTTAACATAGTTAACTGTTTTGTGGTGTTCTCAAATAGTCTAACTACTTCTTTATAATCACTATTCCCTCTATCTTCATTAAATGATAAAACTTTATCTCCAACTTATACGTCTTCAATTTTTTTATAACCATCTTCAGTTACAATAAGTGTTCCAGCTTTAAAGCAAAAACTTCCACGATTAGGAATAGCAAATGTTGTTAATGCAAGTGCAATTGAAATTGCTAATAATTGAGCCTAGTTTTTATTAATATAATTATCTTACGCTTTAAAGAAACTATTTCCTTGCTTCATACTTTTTATTCAAGCAATTATACCACCTATTGTTAGTGTGACTTTTCAGAATAGAGATGCAATCAAAAACGTTTGTCCAAATGCAGAACATATTATTGCTACAACTAGAGCAATTGCAAATATAGTAACAGCAACAATTTCTCCTATGTACTACCCCAGAATCTCTTCCATGTAACACCCCAAAAGTATTTCCATTAATTTAATTTTGGTGAATCATATACAAGTGGAATACTAAAGTCTTAATTGTATTATATTAAAAAATTTAAATCAAAAGATGAATTTGATAAAAGAATTAAATAATATATTAATTATTATTGTAATGTTAGAATATCATAAAAATTAAAAGGTATGACACCCTAAAGTATATAGGAATCACACCTTTCAATAGAATAATTGTTTTCTTAAAAAAGTCATGGCATATTATTATTTATTAAATTAGTTTTTAATTTAAATTGTCCAACTATTTGGGTACGTTCTTAATAAATACTTCCTTTCTATAATCATTGTAACAAAAAAATACTTACTTTTATTTTAAAGAATTGATGATTCTTATATGAACAAAATTGTTGATATTTAAATTGACATTTATAATGATACTTATGTAGAAAATTTGGAAATGCTGTTCGAATATAAATACCAATATTTCATTTCTAAGATTTGGTTTAAATCGTATGGTTCAGTTTACTTCATTATTAATAAGCAACCGTTCTTCTTTTCTAAAAAAAATAGGGAAGATATAATATATTTAGATGTATTATCATCGAATTCGAATAAACATTTGAAAATAAAGAATTTCTTTTGATAGTGTTAAAGTAAAAAAGACTTTAGTTGTGATTTTTCAATCTCGCTAGCGTCTTTTTTATTTAAAAACTTAATAATTGTTTCATGAATTTTGAATCTCAATTTTATTCATAAGAAAAAGACAGCTAAATTTTTTATATTCCACAATCAATTCACTTAATTTTTAATACTCGCCAAATTTGGATAATCTTTTTTTCAAATCCTCATTTGTCATATTAAAATGCTTTTTAGTATCATTTAATAAATAATAG
>JAEYQM010000040.1 GCA_023410025.1 Bacillota bacterium | reverse complement strand
TACCAAAAATTGCTGTCGGCTGAGTAGATGTAACATTAGCACCGGTATGTAAATCGCCAGATAAATTAATACTTGTTAATCCTCCAACGTATGTGTTTGATGAGTTATTAATTGCAGAAACATATATGTTACCTTGATTTAAACTTTGTTTTATGTATCTATTCTGATTTAATGTAGTCGTGATACCCGAAGCATAAATATCTTTTGTTGAATCAATATCATAAACAACTATATTTCCTGAGTAATAAACATTTAGGAAGTTAACATTATTGCTTTGAGTGATTCCTGAAACATATAAAGTATCTGTTTTATTTTCAAATCCTCTAAATATTACATCCCCACTATTTTCAACATATCTTAATAATGTTGTATTATTATTTTCACTATAATAAATTGGAGAAAAATTTTTTACATAATAATTAAATATAAACTTAGTAGTATTAATAGATTGTGATAGAGTAACATTACTATTACTAATATCATATATCAACCCTGTATATTTAAAACTATTAAACGATGGACTTGTAAAACCACCATTATTTTCTAAATAAGCAAATTCAACATTTTCAGAATGATTACTTACACCAATTCCTGCAGCTTTAACTATGTTATTAGTATTTATAGTATTTAATATATTTCCGTCATTCTTCCAATATTCATTTTTCCATCCATTCTCACCAACATTTGTTTGGCTGTACATATTACTTAAATCGTAATTTAAACCTGAGCTTAAACCAAATATTCCTCCAACATATTGAATGGTTGTAGATGATGAAAATGTAGAAATTTCAATATTTCCTTTGTTGTATACTTGTCTAACTATATTTCTTGTAGTTTCATTATTGATACGACCGATAATTCCACCGATTTTAATAATAGGTACTTGAGTTGGAGAAACCACAGAATTAGCTGTTGTTGATATACCCTTAATATTAATTTCATTTTTAATTTGATATAAAATTAATTGTTCAACCCCATTACTTCCAACAACTCCACCAATCGAATAATCAGCAGTAATTAATTCATTGTTAGTATAAGAATGGGTATTACCATTTATTAATCCTGTTAAATATATTTGACTTAATTGTCCACTTGCTTTACCAGCTATTCCACCAACATGACTTGTACCAATTACTTGTGTACCTAAATTAATAGACACATTTGCCGACACATTAGTAATGTTTGATTGAATTTTAGTAGTTCCTGCAATTAGTCCAATTAAGTATGTTGAACTATAATATTGTGATGAATTGTTAATGCTTATAGAAGCATTAGAAAATACTATATTTTTAATATCGCCTTTTAAACTTCTAAAGATCCCACTACTGTAGATTCCACCACTATTTATACCATTTTCAATATTTAAATTTTTAATATATTTTCGATTGTTATTTTCATCTAATCCGTTCAGTTCACCCTCAAATTCAACATTTATTGTTTTAAAAGCATTTTTGCTTACTCTACTCATATCAATATCATTTGTAATTAAATAATTTGCTGATATGAAATATGTTTCATTGAATCTATTAGGATTTAATAATAATTTAGAGAAAGCTATAAAATCAAGTTCATCATGAATTAGATATGCATTTTCTTCTTCATCAAAATCTAAACCTAAAATAGTAGGGTAAGTTCCATAGTAATACCACTGACCATTTGCATTATTTAAACTTGAACTAGAAGAATTTAACACAGAGGTTGTTTCCCCTGTAGCAAGTGATATCTTTGGTGTATTAACATCTAAAGAATAACCGCCGGTGTTTGATTGACTAATATATCTTGTTGAATCATATATTAATACATCCTTTGTTTTGTTATTATTATAAACAACAGGTTCAACATAAAAACCGTTAAAATAGTTTCCGTTTATTACAGCAGGTGAAGAAAAATATGAATTATTAAATGTTCCAGTATTTGAATGAACAATACCAGCAGCTGTATAAACGGTTCCTGTTGTACCAGATGGTACCCTAACTCTTATACCCGCGTTAAATGGACTTGTTCTATTATCGACTACATAAACATTTGAGACTGTACCACGATTTAAACCAACCAAATTAGAAAAGCTCTTAATACTTAAATCATAATCTAAGAGTTCAATATTTGGATTAATTAAACCAATTGATCTAATTATTCCATCATTATATGCAAACATTGAAAAATATGTAGTAAGTGCATATGTTGTAAGCGTAACATCATCATCATATGTAATATAGTCAATGTTAGCAAGCATTAGATTTTTTATTTCAAATCCACGCCCATCAAAAGTACCAGTAAATACTACTTCTTTTTCTATTAAAGTATTTTCTTCCCTATAGATAAAGCCAATAGGAATAAATTGTTTTGAACGCATTGATATGTAATCAATATCATTTCCAAGAACATAGTTCAATGCCATTAATCCCTTTTTTACTTCTATTGTAAAGAAGTTAGTTGTATAAGGATTATCAGATGCTGATTCTTCATGAAAACTAACATCAATTGAAAATCGATATAGTTCTTCAGGAGTATCAATTCGAATTTTTCTATTATTTGCTTTATTAATTACATCTTGTTTTGTAATATTTTTGTTTGTATTATATAGTGTATTTAATTCTAATCTAAAATTAGTATATGATATATAGTTAGCATCATCAATAGATGATGCAATATCTTCGGGTGTAAAAACTGTATCATTTTTAGGAAGTGGTCGAGAATATTTTTCAAACTTCTCCGGAAATGAAAAAACTATTATTGTAAAAAATAATAATAAAATTAACAATATTTTTTTCATTTCCAGTTTCCTCCCCATGGTGGATTTTCAATACCCCAATTTTGTACAGGCCCCCCATGAATTTGAACAGCTTCAACTGTGATAGCAAGTTGCAAAGAATAACCTCTAGGTTGAGATATATAACTAACACTAGGATAGTATGATTTTATTAAACCTACTCTTGCAGGCGTACTAGAATCAATTCTTTCTATAGGAAGTTTGTAATATATATAACCATCAATTTCTCGGTTATCATACCAATTTAATCTTTCTGAATCTAATGTATTATTGGAATTAAATATGTAATTAAAATCCGTAGGTTTTTCCATTAGTAGAGATATCTCCGTTTTTATTTCAGGTAAGTGTGGTTTTGTAGTATCAATACTAATTCTTGTAAATGTTAATTGTTCATGTATTTTAATACGAAAATATGATTCTTGTTTGCTATATACATCAACAAATATTCTAACATTTTCAATAAAATTAGGTTGATTTCTATCTACTAAATTTATTTCATATATTCCTAATTTCTTTTGTCCATTTCCGATATCAACATAATCAAGTTCAGTTAACACATTACTAGAATTTTCATGAAACGCTCTTGCTATAACCTTTACCTCTCCAACATTAACGATTTGTTGACGAGATTGTATATCACTTAAAAAAGATGAAATATAATGACTAGTTATACTAACTATAGTTAGAAGAACAACTGCTAATAAAACGATAAAGCCTTTTTTCATAATTGCCCCCTACCACTCCATTTGTACTAGACTGATTATATAATGGGAAATTGTTAGAGTCTCCCCACCCCAATTAGATTGATAATCATCTTTAACTTCAATTGTAAAATCAAAGTTATATACTGAATTTGGTACTAATACATAATTATCAAAAATAAGTAACTTGTATTTTGACTCACCCGTAGAATTATATAATGTTTTAGTAATATTATCACTTGAAATAGGATCAGTATATTTAATGTTATATCCTTTCAAAATTTCTTTATTACTAATATTAATGTCATTCATAATTAGTGAAAGATGGCCTTTCATTGTCCCTTCATTAACAGATGAAATTCTAAAATTATATGATTTACCAGGAATAACATTGTTTAATGAGAACATTCCTTCGTTAATTTCTATGTATTCATTATCTTCAATAGTTCCACTACCATCTGTATCATTTCCAATATAGAAAGCAGAAGTTAGTTTTAATGACCCTGTTTGAATTAAAATAGGTTTTGTATATTTAATCATGTCAAACCAAGCAAACGTAATATATATAGCTAAAAATAATGTTAAAACAAGCGTCATTAACATTAATATTAGTTTTGACTTATACATACACTCCTCCTATTTTTTCTTTAGTTCTTTTACTAACTTCTCACATATTAAGTATATAACACAAGTAAGCAATAAAATAAGAGCAGGATATATTGATTTAAACAGTACTCCTAAAATTGGGATTGATAATACAACTATTCCAATAACTTCATCCTTATTTACTTTTTCAGTTACATTTTCTTCGTTTCTATCGCCATGTGTAATAATTTTATCGTCTTCAAAACCAACAACTCTGTGCATTGTAGGTTGACCATTTTCATAGAAAGCAATAACTTTACCATCTAAATTATATATATCTACCACTTCAACTTTCTTCACATACACCAATGAATATTTTGGTATACTTGGATACATACTATCACTTATTACAGTATAATATTGATATCCAAAAAACAATGACGAAATGGTAATTATTATAAAAAATAAGAATGCTAGAAATAGTCCAAAAAATATTTTTTTAATCATTTACATTTTACCTAATTATGCTTGATTTAAACCTGTTGTAAAGTCAATAGATTCCATTTCAGCCCAAGTTACATAGTCACTTTGTTTAGCTTGAAATGTAAAAGTAAATTTAAATATTTCATTAGAAAAAGCATTACCAACTTTTGATCCATCAAGTTTAATATTATTTATAAATTGAATACTTTGTGAACCAGCCAATATTATATTTTTTCCACTTGTTAAAGTAGAACTTGATCCCTTATAGTAATAGTAACCATCTGCTTTTAATTCCCAACCATCTGATTCACCAAAACCAAGCAGAATATAACTTATTGCATTTGTGTTGCTACTTCCATAAGTTGCATCAATTTTTACTCTTAATTCTGTTCCAACATTTGATTGATTTGTTAGCACAAAAGGAGTTGTAACTAGATTTTGACCAGGAACAACATATCCACTTGATATAATATTTCCTTCAAAAGAAAACTTTACTTTACCAACGGTAATCACACTTCCTTCTATTTCATTTTCATCTGTTAACCATGCTCTAATTGCAAGTCCTAAACCACCAGCAACTACTAATAATAAAGTCCCTAATAATATAATTATTTTTTTTCTCATTTTATTCTCCCTCTTTCATATAAATATTTATTCTATCAATAAATACTCGACCATGATATTGTATATCTGTCGTGTTTTTATCAAATGTTATTGTAAATTCAATAATGTTTTTACCTTCGTAATCAAGGTCTAAATTCTTTATAATGTTTATATCATTATTAACAATTAGATTACTTATATAATAATCTCTATTTTCATCTATTCTTTCAAAATTAATATATTTAGCTTCTTCATAATTTCTAATAATTTTTATATTCCCGTGTAACATCATATAAACATCTAATAGATCATAATCTGGATTGCCGTTTTCACTTCCAACTCCAGTCATTAATAAATCAAGTTTTATATTTGAAGTACTTTTGTTTGTTATTGTTAATCTAAAAGTATATCTATCGTTAGGAAGAGAATTCGTAAATATTTCTTCCATATGACTTTGATTATTTATTTCTTTAAAATCGCCATTATTTTTATTTACTTCAAATAAAACATCTATATCTAACTTTCCGCTTTTCATTATAACCGGTTCTGACTTTGCATTGCTATCATATGTCATCCAGGCAAATGTGGAGGTAATTAACAACAAAATTGTCAGTGATAAAATAAAAAGAGATTGAATTAAACTCTTATTTTTCACATTATCCCCTCCTTGGTAGTTATATTATAATTTATAAACAATTAATAAAGTCTTAATAGACTTTACTTATATTTTATATACCAAAAAAATAAAAAAAAGCAAATCATACGATTTGCTATTGTAACATATTTATAATGTCTTTTTTAGGTTTTACACCTATCATTTGATTATTTACTGCTCCATCTTTAATGTAAACTAATGTAGGGATACTTCTTACACCATACTTTGCAGCTAGTTCAGGAAATTCATCTACATTAATTTTCATTACTAAAACATCAGTAACTTCTTTTTTAACTTCTTCAATAATTGGTGAAAGCATACGACAAGGCCCACACCAATCTGCGTAAAAATCAATTAATACTTTTTTATTTTCTTTTAAAACAGAATTTAAATTTTCCACATTATCCTCCAAATAATTATCATAACATAATAATTTATAATTAATTATACTCTTTAAAAATTTAAAAAACAATCTATTTGCTTTTATTATATACCATTTAATTACTTTTAATGAAACATATATTTTTATTTTAAAATAGTCCCTATATTAATATAGGGACTATATACTTTATTTATTATATTTAATTGCTGCTTGTGCAGCTGCAAGTCTAGCAATTGGTACTCTAAATGGAGAACAAGATACATAATCAAGTCCTACTTTATGGAAGAACTCTATACTTGTTGGATCCCCACCATGTTCACCACAGACACCTAAATGTAATTGTGGATTAGCTTCTTTACCTTTCTTACATGCAATGTCGACAAGTTTTCCAACACCTTCTTGGTCAATAGTTGCAAATGGATCTTTTTCAAATATTCTCTTTTCGTAATAATCTTTTAAAAATACACCTGCATCATCCCTACTAAATCCAAATGTCATTTGTGTTAAGTCATTTGTACCAAAACTGAAAAATTCAGCTTCTTTTGCAATTTCATCAGCAAGTAATGCAGCCCTTGGAATTTCAATCATTGTACCAACATGGTATTTAACATTAATTCCACTTTCAGCAATTATTTTGTCAGCTGTCTTAACAACAACATCTTTTACAAATTTTAATTCCTTAACTTCACCAACTAATGGAATCATAATTTCAGGAATTGCTGGATAGTCAGGATTACGTTTTTTAACGTTAATATATGCTTGAATAATGGCAGTAGTTTGCATTTCAGCAAGTTCAGGATAACTAATAGGTAAACGACATCCTCTATGACCCATCATTGGATTAAATTCATGTAATGAATCAATCTTTGTTTTTAAATAATCATATGATACATTTAAATCTTTTGCAAGTTCATCAATATCTTCTTTAGTTTGAGGTAAGAATTCATGTAAAGGTGGATCTAGGTAACGTACAGTTACTGGTCTTCCTTCCATAGCTTCAAATATTTGTTCAAAGTCAGATTGTTGCATAGGAAGTAACTTATCAAGTGCTTTTTTTCTTTGATCTAGATTATCAGCAACAATCATTTCTCTCATAGCTTTAATTCTATCCGCTTCAAAAAACATATGTTCAGTACGACATAATCCAATACCTTCAGCACCAAATAATCTTGCTTGTTTTGCATCCTTTGGTGTGTCTGCATTTGTTCTAACGCCAAGGGTTCTAATTTCATCGCACCACGTCATAAACTTTTCAAAGTTTCCAGAAATAGTTGCAGGAACTGTACTAATTTTTTCACCATATACAGCACCAGTTGCTCCATCTAAAGATATCATATCACCTAGATTAAATCTTTCACCATTTAATACAAAGTAACCTTCTTCCTCATTAACTACAAGTCCATGGCATCCAGATACACAGCATTTACCCATTCCACGAGCAACAACAGCTGCGTGAGAAGTCATACCACCTCTTGCTGTTAAAAAGCCTTCAGATACATGCATTCCTTCAATATCTTCTGGAGAAGTTTCTAATCTAACTAAAACAACTTTTTTACCAACTGAAACTTTTTCTAAAGCTTGTTCAACATTAAATACAACCTCACCTGCTGCAGCACCTGGAGATGCAGGTAAACCTTCTCCAACTTTTCTTGCTTTCTTGATAGCTACTGGATCAAATTGAGGATGTAAAAATGTATCTAATTGTTCAGGTTTAACAAGCATAATTGCTCGTTGTTTATTAATCATATTTGATTCGAACATATCAACTGCAATTTTTAAAGCTGCGTGAGCAGTTCTTTTACCACTTCTTGTTTGAAGTAAATATAACTTTCCATTTTCAATTGTAAATTCAATATCTTGCATATCCATAAAATGAGTTTCTAGTTTCTTTGCAAGTCTAATAAATTCATTATATACTTCTGGCAATACATCTTTTAAACTATTAAGTGGAGAAGGAGTTCTTACACCAGCAACTACATCTTCACCTTGAGCATTCATTAAAAACTCACCATATACTACATCTTCACCAGTAGCTGGGTTTCTAGTAAAAGCTACACCTGTTCCTGAAGTATTACCCATATTACCGTAAACCATTGATTGAACGTTTACAGCAGTACCCCAGGCAGATGGAATGCCATTAATTTTTCTATAGTAATTAGCACGTGGATTTTCCCATGAAGCAAATACCGCATGGATTGCTCCAATCAACTGATCTTTTGGATTACATGGAAAATCATGATTCATATGTTGCTTATAAAAATCTTTAAACTTTTGAGTCATTTCCATAAAATCTTCAGCATTAAATTCTGTATCATATGTAATGTGTCGTGCTTCTTTCATTTCATCAATAATTTCTTCAAATTTTGATTTAGGTAAGCCCATTACAACATCTGAATACATCTGAATAAAACGTCTAAAAGAGTCGTATGCGAAACGAGGATTATTAGTAATCTCTGAAAGACCCTTAACAACTTCATCATTCAAGCCAAGATTTAATATTGTATCCATCATACCTGGCATTGATACTCTTGCTCCAGATCTAACAGATACTAATAGAGGATTTTTTGGATCCCCAAATTTCTTTTGAGTTAACAACTCTAGTTCGTGCATAGCAACATCAATTTGTGTATAAATATCATCGGTCAATTTTAGGCCATTTTGATAATATATAGCACAAGCTTCTGTACTAACTGTAAATCCTTGAGGTATTGGAAGTCCGAGCTGCGTCATTTGTCCTAGATTTGCTCCCTTTCCCCCGACTAAGTCTTTCATCTTTTCATTTGTTTCTGAAAACATAAAAACAAATTTTTTGTTAGACATATCTTTTCCTCCTAAATATTTATATATCAAATGTATTAATATTCTTATAAGCAACATTAAAATAAGAATATCAAATACTTATGAACAATATATGAAAATACATTTAGTGAAATCGTTTTAGTAGTAGTACAAATCAATTATATATTATTTTTAATAATTATTCAATCCCTTAAATAAAAAATTTTAATTTATATCTTAATATATAAAAAACTATTTGAAATATCAAATAGTTTTAATAGTCTATACTTTATATTATTCTTCTTTAAATGTATCAGAATTATAATACTCATCTAAAAACATAAATTTATCCTCGCCTTTTTTCCAACCTAAGCAAGTATTAAGATTTACATTTTCAGCACTTCTATATATATTCATTTCAACATTATCATAATCTTTTTTGATATTAGCAATCAATTCTTTTATGGCTTTTCTACGTGATGGAAGATTGTTTGTTGTAACAGAACAACCGCATCTCATTGGCGTAATATCAATATATTTCATATATGTTATAATATCTTTTTCTTGAATATAAACTAAAGGTCTAATTAATTCCATACCCTCAAAATTTGTTGCCTTAAGTTTAGGCATCATCGTACCAAAAGTTCCACCATGAATTACATTAAGTAATATCGTTTCAATAACATCATTTAAGTGATGGGCTAAAGCTATTTTATTACAACCTTGTTCTTTTGCAAAATCATATAAAAAACCTCTACGCATTTTTGCACACAAATAACATGGTCGATCCTTTCCCAATCTTTGGGCAATTTCAAACACATTAGACTCTTTAATAATTACTGGGATTCCCATAAGTTCACAATTCTTTTTTAAATCTTCTAAGTTCTTTTCATCAAACCCGGGATTCATTGATAAAAATTTTAAATTAAATTTAAAATCACTATGACGATGTAACTCTTGAAATAATTTGGCCATTACTAAACTATCTTTACCACCAGAAATGCAAACAGCAATTGTATCGTTTTCTTGGATTAATTCATATTCTTGTATTGCCTTTATAAAAGGACGGTATAATTCTGGGCGATACCTTTTAATTATAGCCCTTTCCATTTCTTTAATATCCATATTTTCCCCTTTTCCTTTAAAAAAAGATTGCTTAAGCAATCTTTATTTTTTCTTTTTCTTTACTGTTTCTTGGCTTAAATGTTGTTCTTCATAATTCCAGATGATAAAGAACATAACACTAATAAACCCAGTTAATACTATTGCTAATAATAAATGCCACCATAATCTAGTTTTTAAAATGTAGCCAAAGTATCCTGCTTTTTTATAGTTATCTTGGTATCCAACTTCAAAATTTTCAAATTCATCAAGTTTAGATATAAAGTCAGTTTTTTCAAAACTATCAATCATTGAGAAATAATCACCTTCTTCAGGTTTCTTAACATTATCACTCATATAAATTTCAAATGAAACATTTTGAG
>JAEYQM010000052.1 GCA_023410025.1 Bacillota bacterium | reverse complement strand
ATTATAATAAAATTATTCTTAAATATAATTTTAAATAAGATAAATTTATTTTCAAATTAATAAATATATGTTATAATAACTTAATAAATTTATTAATGTTTAATACAATTATAAGTTTTCTATTTATAATAGATTTATATTATTTATTAATATAATTTAATATATTGGACATTAATATATAATAAGAAAGGAATTAAAATGGAAAAATTAATTAGTGACTACAAAGAGATACGAAAGAAACTTAAGGCCTTTTATTATGCAATGTATATGATCAGTTGGGATTCATCAACTGAGGCACCAAAGGGATGTTTTGAAGATAGATCAAAACATATTGGGGTATTATCAGAACAAGTTTATTTACTTGAAACTTCAAAAGAATATGTTGAAGTGGTAAATAAATTACATGAAAATTCTAATCAATTAGATAATTTATTAAAACATGAAATTGAATTAGTTAAAAAAAATCTAGATAAGACATTAAAAGTTCCAATGGAAGAATATATTGAATATCAAGTGTTATTATCACAAAGTCAAGAAATATGGGCTAAAGCTAAGAATGCAAATGACTTTAGTATGTTTAAACCAACTCTTGAAAAGTTAATTAACTTAACAAAAAAATTTGCTAAATATTTTGAAACTGAAGAAATGAAGGGTTATAATATTAACCTTGATATGTATGAACCAAAAATGACGACTAATACATTAGATGAATTCTTTGGATTATTAAGAGATAAATTAGTTCCGTTCTTTAAAAAAGTTCAAGAATCTAATGTAACTATTAGGGAAGATTTCGCTAAGCAATCATTTGATGTAAAAAAACAAAAAGAGTTTTGTGATTATTTAATTGATGTATTATGCTTTGATAGAAACAGAGGTTTAATGAAAGAATCTGAACATCCATTCACAAGTGGATATGGAACAAGTGATGTAAGATTTACTGTTCATTACTATGAAAATGATTTTACATCTTCAATCTTTAGTTGTATCCATGAATTAGGTCATGCTTTATATGAACAACAAATTGATCCATCTTTAGATGATACATTTGTTGGAGGTGGAGTATCAATGGCAATCCATGAATCACAATCTCGTTTATACGAAAATATTATTGGTAGAAGTTATGAATTCTGGAGTGTACATTATCCTAAATTACAAAGTATTTTTCCTGATCAATTAAATAATGTAACATTAGATGAATTTTATAAATATATTAACAAAGTTGAGGCATCATATATAAGAACAGAAGCTGATGAATTAACTTATCCTTTACATATTATGTTAAGATATGATATGGAAAAAGCATTATTTGATGAAAACTTAGATATTGATAAATTAGAAGAAGAATGGAATAGAAGATTCTTTGACTATTTTGGAATTGAAGTAAAAGACGCAAAAACTGGCGTATTACAAGATGTTCACTGGTCTGGAGGAATGTTTGGATATTTCCCAACATATGCCCTAGGTTCAGCATATTCAGCGCAATTATATCATTATCTATGTAAGGATGTTGAAATAGAAAAAGTATTAGTTCAAAATAATACAAAAGTTATCAATGAATGGATGAAAGAAAAAATTCATCGTTTTGGATCAACAAAATATCCAAATGAAATTATAAAAGAATCAATTGGTGAAGAATTTAATGCTCAATATTATATTGATTATTTAATCAATAAATATAGTAAGATTTATAACATTAAGTAGGAAATTAAAATAAAAAACGTAAAGGTTTGTATAGTTATAAAAAACTTGATATTTATTTGAAAATGAAGTAAAATAATATAGAATGTATGGGAATTATTTGAAATTCTTAATATAAAATCTTACAGGAGGATTATTGTGAAGCAATTAAAAGGTGCAGTTTTATTTGGACAATCTGGAGGTCCAACATCAGTTATTAACGCAAGCGCAGCTGGTGTATTTGTTGAAGCATTAAAGAGCGATTTAGTAACTGAAGTATATGGTGCAGAACACGGAATTCGTGGTATTCTTGAAGAAAATTTCTTTGATATGCGTAAAGAAGATTTAAGTGAATTATTATTATTAAAGAATACTCCATCATCTGAATTAGGATCAGTTCGTTATAAATTAAAAGCTCTTGAAAAAGATGAAACAGATTACAAGAGAATCTTAGAAGTATTTGAAAAATACAATATTCGTTATTTCTTCTATAATGGTGGAAATGACTCAATGGATACTTGCAATAAAATTAGTAAGTATTTACAATCTAAAAACTATGAATGCCGTGTAATGGGTGTTCCAAAGACTATCGACAACGACTTATTCGGTACAGATCATTGTCCAGGATTTGCTAGTGCAGCAAAATACGTTGCAACTACAATGATGGAAATCTACAAAGATTGTCATGTATACGACACAGGTTTAGTAACAGTTGTTGAAGTAATGGGTAGAAATGCTGGTTGGTTAACAGCTTCAGCAAGTTTAGCTAACTTAAAAGGTTGTGGCCCAGATTTAATTTATCTTCCAGAACTTGCATTTGATGTTGAAAAATTTGTTCAAGATGTAACTAAAGTTGCAAAAGAAAAGAAAAATAATGTATTAGTCGCTATATCTGAAGGTATCAAAGATAAAGAAGGACGTTACATTTCTGAATATGCTAACGACTTAAAACGTGACTCATTTGGTCATGCTCAACTTGGTGGTGTAGCTTCAGTTCTTTCTGGAATTATCAGCGAAAGATTAGGTGTTAAAGTTCGTCCAATCGAATTTAGCTTAATGCAAAGATGTGGTGCTCATGTAGCTTCTAAGACAGATGTAGAAGAAGCATTCAATGCAGGTAGCATGGCAGTTAAATATGCATTAGAAGGTAATACAGATAAAATGGTTGTTTTCACTCGTCAAAATACTAAAGACTATAAAATTTCTTACGATATGTTAGATCTAGACAAAGTAGCTAATACAGAAAAAACTGTACCACTTGAATGGATTACAAACAATGGTACTGGTATTTCTCAAGAGTTTGCAGATTACGCTCTTCCATTAATTCAAGGAGTTGTTGATTTCCCTCTAGAAGACGGTCTTCCAAGATTCGCAAGATTAAAAAAGGTTAGAGTAGAAAAAAAATAAGGCAAACTTAGTTTGCCTTTTTTTCATAATGAGGTGGATTAATGATAAAATTTTTAAAGAAACTTTTTAAATTCCTAATGGGTAGACTATTTTTAGTTTCCATATTTTTGCTAATACAAATTGTATCTTTAGGTTATGCTTTATGGAGAATAGATAAATCCGGATTAGCATTATTATTTCTTTTTGATATTATTTCCGTATTAGTTAGTTTTAAAATAGTCAATAGGCAAGTTAATCCTGCTTATAAAATCTCATGGATTTTATTTGTATTATTAGTTCCACTTGCTGGAAGTTTATTTTATATTCTATTTGGTAGAAACAAATTCTCAAGAAAAAACACTGAATATTATGCAAGTGTTTTAAATAAGAAATATGAAAGTTTATCAATGAATGAAGATATTGGTTTCAATGATAATTTCTTAAGATTATCTAGTTATATAAAAAACACATCGAAAATGGATGCATATAATAACACAAAAACTATACTTCTAACACCTGGAGAAGTACAACTAGAATCACTATTAGAAGAGTTACAAAAAGCTAAAAAGTTTATTTTTATGGAGTATTTTATAGTAAGAGAAGGAACAATGTGGAACAGAATTAGAGAAGTTCTTGTCTCTAAAGTAAAAGAAGGAGTAGATGTTAGATTC
Source organism: Bacillota bacterium (assembly GCA_023410025.1). GTDB lineage: Bacteria > Bacillota_I > Bacilli_A > ML615J-28 > CAG-698 > JAEYQM01. Next base: position 2,578 of record JAEYQM010000052.1, on the reverse strand, counting down.
ATGTATGATGACTTTGGATCTATTAACAAAGTTCCACCAAAATTTAAAAAGAATTTAATTAAAGATGAAATAAAAGTTGTTAATTTTAACCCATATACTCCTAGATTTACATTGTTTATGAATTACAGGGATCACCGTAAAATCACGATTATAGACGGAAATATCGCCTTTACAGGTGGAGTTAATATTGGTGATGAATATATTAATCTTGAGAATAAGTTTGGTCATTGGAAAGATACTTCCATTTTAATAAAAGGAAAAGCTGTTTGGAATTTAACACTTTTATTTCTCCAAAACTGGACTTTCTCAACAAAAGAAGAAATTGATTTAAATTTATATAAACCTACCGAATATGAAGAAACCGATGGAATAGTGCATATCTTTGGTGATACACCAATTGATAATCATCTTATTACCGAAAATACTTATATAAGTATTATTAATAATGCGAAGAAATATGTTTATATTACAACTCCATATTTAATTATTGATAATGAGATAATTACCGCTTTAAAAAATGCGGCTTTAAGTGGAGTTGATGTAAGAATTATTGTCCCACATATTCCTGATAAAAAAATAATATTCTATGTAACTCAATCATATTATCAAGATTTAATTCCATACGGAGTTAAAATATTTGAATATTTACCGGGATTCTTACATTCTAAATCAATTGTAAGTGATGATGAAATAGGAATGGTGGGAACAGCAAATCTAGATTATCGAAGTTTATATCTGCTTTTTGAGAATTCTTGTTTACTTTATAAAACAAATTCTGTAAAGGAACTTGCTGATGATTTAAATAACATTATCAGTTTATCACAAGAAATTACTTTAGAAGATACAAAGAAACAATCAATAATTAAAAAAACAATTGCTTTCTTTTTAAGAGCATTTAGTCCTTTAATGTAGTAATACAAAATTTAAGTATTACTACATTTTTTATTTATCATAATATAATATTGACTATCATATTGCCATAATGTTAGAATTAATTAAAAAAACAGGACTACTTCTAATTACTGCAGTTTCAATCACCCCGCAAATTGGTTTTCCATGTTGAATTAGGAGGTTCAATAATGTTGAAAGTGTTCAAAAAGATATATTCTAAAGAGTATTTCATCAAGTAGTTCTAAAGGTTTTGGTATATATATTAATAATACAAGAGAATTATGTGTTGAATATTATAATGATGGAAAAATCGATTATATTAATCCATTCTATTTAAATCTTGGTGAATGGAATACTGTTGCTATACAGTGGCAACCTGGTAGTTTTGACCTTAAAGTAAATAATTCTGAATTAAGAAAGAGAAATTCAATATCATTTAACTTAGAAGGATGTATTACATATGTTGGATCTAATGTTGATAGTAATAACATGCCATGTAATCATTTTAATGGTTTAATTGAGATGTTTACATACACTAATACTCTTTTAACAAACGAACAAATTAATAATATTGTTTCAAAGGGTCAAATAATTAGCTTAAAAAATAATTATGATCAACATGGTAGATTATCTGAAAAACTAATTAAAAAAGGTAATTATGAAAATAAAACTAGATATACATATTATGATGAAAATAATAAATTAAAAACAACACCTACTAGTGAAGTTCTTAATAATGAAGATGAAATTGTATATAATTATGATGAAGTAGGAAATGTAACTCATAAATTAAAATTAAGTATTGATGGTTATATCTTAGAGGGATATAATTATCAATATGATGAACTAAAAAGATTAAAACAAGAAACTAGATATGGTGAAGGGAATATCTTTGACTATAGTTATTCATATACTTATGATTCTAATGGAAATATCTTAACAAAATGTAAATTAGATGAAATAGGTAATATAATATATGAAGATATATATTTATATTCAGAAGAAGTAAAAGATAAATTAGAAAGAATTAATAGAAAAGAGAATGGAACAACATCAGTACATAAACAGTTTGAATATTTAAATAATTCTTTATATCCTGATAAGTATTTAACTAATGGACAAACAAGTAATCTATTATGGGAAGGCAAAAGATTAAAACAATTTAGATCATATTCATTTAAATATAATGAGTCTGGAATTAGAACAAAACTATATCTAGGTGAATTTGGTAAAACATTTTACCTAGAAAATGATAAAATTATCAGACTTAATAATGAAAATGGATATGAAGGTATAAATATATATTACCATTACGATGTAAATGAACAAGTTTGTGGATTTAATTATAAAGGAGAAGAATATTACTTTGAAAGAGATATTATAGGAAATATCAATAAAGTACTTGCAATTGATAATACTGTTATGATAGAATATAGCTATACCGCATTTGGAGTTCCTAAAATTACAGTTAATCAAAATCTAGTTGGTGAAAAATTATATAGAGCTAATGAAATCAAACAATATAATATCTTCCTATATAAAGGATATTGTTATGATAGTGAAACTGGATTATATTATTTAAAATCAAGATATTATAATCCAGAGATAGGTAGATTTATTTCTCCTGATGATATTTCTTATCTAGATCCTTCAACTATTGGTGGAGTGAATCAATATGCGTACTGTG
>JAEYQM010000091.1 GCA_023410025.1 Bacillota bacterium | reverse complement strand
CCATAGTTTTCATTTGCTGTTGCAACAATAATCTTGATATGATGGTTTTTAGGATTACTTCTAATAATCTTTAACACTTCTAGTCCATACATTAAATCATATATCATTAACATTGGTTTATATTTTAAATTGTCTAAAGCATCATAAATATTATGAGTTATAACTTTTTTGGTATTGTTAATGTCTTCTAATTTAATATCTTCTCTAACCATATAAAGCAAATAATCCATATAAACCTCCACTAAATAATTTTCAATTCTAATTATTACCATTTTACATATAATTTATACAGGAGGGATATAAAATGAAAGTAATAATTGATCCAGGTCATGGTGGATTTGATCCAGGTGGTGGAAGTAACGCGATATGGAAAGAAAAAGACCTCGCCTTAAAAATATCTAAATATCAAGAACAGCGATTGAAACAATTAGGAATCCCTGTATTTCTAACAAGAAATGGTGATAATTTTCTAACACCGAATCAGAGGGTTAATATAATTAATGAAATTGCTGATGGGGATAGTGCAATTATGATTTCAAATCATATAAATAATGGTGGTAGTCAGGGAGGTGAGGTAATCTATTCAATTAGACAAGGTGATAAACTTCCGCAAATGATTGCCAATGAACTAAGAGAACGTGGTCTAAGTATCAGAAATGTATATACAAGACGAAACTCAAGGGGCCAAGATTATTATTTTGTAATTAGAGGATCTGGAGATAATGTTGAACCAATGTTAATTGAATATGGATTTGCTGATAACCCAATAGATCAAGAGCTTCTTACAAATGATTGGGCAAATCTTGCTGAAGGGGTTGTAAAGGCAATTGCTGATTACACTCAAACTCCATATACAAAACCAACTTCACAAATTTATAAAGTTAAAAATGGTGATTCTTTATTTAAGATTGCCAATAAATTTAATACTACTATTCAAAAAATAAAAGAAGATAATAATTTAACTAGTAATGATTTATATATTGGTCAAGATTTAGTTATTTATAAATGAAAAAAATTCTAATTCTATTATTTATTTTATTAATTATTTATGTTTCCTTTATTAATCCATCACTATTATTTAATTCAGTATTAGATTCTTTAGAAATATGGCTATATCGAATTTATCCTTCATTTTTTATATTTTTTATTATTTCTAGTTTACTTTTAAATTTTGGTATTTTTAAATACTTAACTTTTTTAATTAAACCAATAGTTAAATTTAATTCAGATAAAGCTTATGAATTATATTTATTATCATTATTTGTTGGAAATCCAACATCATCTAAATTTACTTACTTGGAATTACAAAAAAATAGCATCACTGAAAGTGATGCTATAAAATTAATCAAATATCATTCATTTATGAATCCCTTATTTGTAATTTCAATTATTTCCTTATTAAGTAATAATTATAAGGAAATAATAATAACATATATTTTAGTATCAATAATTGTCAATACTTTATTTTCTATTAATAAAAAAGGAAGCATTTCATTTAATAATCCAAAAAAAGATTTTTTAGTTAATATTGACTTTGTATTAGATTCAATAAATGGAGCAATTTCAATATTAATTCAAATTGCTGGTTTTATAATCTTTTGTAATTTATTAAAAGATATTTTTATATATTTTATACCTAGTTCTAATATTATTTCCTCGTTTTTAGAATCAAGTCGTGGAGTTTATGATATATTAAATTCTAATGTTTCAAATAAATTATTACTAATAATATCTTTATTAACATTTCAAGGTTTATCTATTAATCTCCAAGTATATAATAATGCAAGAGGATTAATTAATTTATCTAGTATATTAATTATAAGAATAATTCAAACTTTAATAGTTACAATAATAATGTATTTACTTTTAACATTTTATTTTGTATAAATACTTACTTCACTACTTCCAGTAGAATAGTTTTTGAGTAAAGTTAATTGACTAACTTCTTTCATATTTCCTCTAACATATTGACATACAATAATAGCACCATCATTTATCATATCTTTCTTTAGTAATTCCTCAATAATTTCGTTATTAATATTAAGTCTATATGGAGGATCTAAAAAAACTAAATCAAACTTTATTTTTGATAAACGATTAATTGCTTGGCTATAATCTGTTTTAAAAACATGAACATTGTTTTCTTCTTTTAAGGCAGCAACATTACTGCTTATAACTTTAACTGCATCAAGGGAATTATCACAAATATATGCTTCTGTCATTCCTCTACTAATTGATTCAAGTGATAATGCTCCACTTCCACCAAATAAATCTAAAACTATTCCTCCTTCAAAATAAGGACCAATAGTATTAAAAACTGATTCTTTCATTTTATCAGTCATTGGTCTAGTGTTCATTCCTTCTAAAGTATTTAATTTTCTGCTTTTATGTTTACCGGCAATTATTCTCATTGTTTTCTCCTAAAAAAATTTTTAAAATTTTTGTATATAATTTTATATACTGTTAATAATATAGTTGCAACTAGAAAAAGTTGCAGAAGAATCCCCCTATTCTTCTATCATACTTCTCCTCTCCCTTTCACATATATATCAATTTTTAAAAAGCGAGTTATATAATAACTCACTTTTTTTATTCGTCTTCATCGTCTAATACTTCTTCAATATAATTGTAATCATATTTTTGATCATATACACATGTATAGTGTGTATGATTTATTTTAAAATTCGGATAATTTAGCCCTTTTTCATCATGTGTACGATGATGTAATATAATTATATTCCCTTTATCTTTAGTACCGCCAAGTTCAAGAGGACGAACATAACTAATAACCCATCCAACTTCATTAGTTAATAGATAGTCTTCTTTTTTTATTTTCTTACCACTAAAGTCATATGAATATTCTTTATCACCAATTTCATCTTTCCAAAGTTCTAAGGCTTTACTATAATCCATTACTTCCTCCAAGTTTTATAATCATTTTTTCTTCTTAGGAACAATGATTTGTATATGATCATGTAGATTTTTAATTATTGCTTCTCCTTTTGGTCCAGCCTCACCATCTAAACACCATTGCGTAATATCATCAACAGTTACTTTCATATTTGCAACTTTTAGATATGTAAAATGCTTATGTTGATTCTTTTTTCTAAAACCAAAAAGCATTAATTTCATTATATTTCCTAAACCTTTATTAATACCATTCTTAACAATAATAACATCAAAATGTCCATCGTTTTGGTGACCATCTCGATTAAAGACTACACCGCCAACACTAATTGAATTTACTATTAACATAAGTGGAGCAATAAATTGCAGTTTTTGTGTACTTGTTTCAATGGTAATTTGTGTTATTTGTGGTTTGACGATATCCTTAATACCATCAACTGCATAAGCAATCTTACCTAATTTTCTTTTTAAATGTTGGGCAGTTCTATAACTTACACCAGTAAATGTCCCGATTCCACAAACATACATAAAATATTTATCGTTGATCATACCGACATCATGATTCATAACATGACCATCTAATATAACTTGCACTGCTTTTTTAATTCTTTTTGTAATCTTTAAATTTCTCGAAATATCATTAACAGTGCCTGTTGGTATATATCCTAGAATTGGACGGTTTTCATTTTGACCAATTCCTGTAATCATATCATTAAATGTGCCATCACCACCAGAAAAAACTAGCAAATCATATTTTCCACATGCTTCTCTAGCTATTCTTATAGCATCTTCTCCTGATTTAGTGGCATAACTATCAACAATTTCATATTTTGTTTTTAAAGAGTTAACTACAAAGTCAATATGTTTTAAAATACTACCTTTACCACTATTTGGATTATATACAAATAAACACTTCATAACCTACCTCTTACACTATTTATTTTATATTATATCACAATTTCTATTTCTAGTCAAATTAAAGAAAAGAAAAAAGGGTGTAAATAACACCCTAAATTTTTGATTTTTCAATTTGTTCATTGATAAATTGATTCTTATATAAGTTATAATATTCACCTTTTAAGTTTAGAAGTTCTCTATGTGAACCCGATTCAACTATTTTGCCATTATCGATAACCAGAATTAAATCAGAATTTATGATTGTTGATAATCGGTGTGCCACAATAAAGCTTGTTCTACCCTTTAATAATTTATTAATAACTTCTTGAATAATGTGTTCTGTTTCTGTATCAATACTTGATGTAGCTTCATCAAGAATTAATATTTTTGGATCTACTAAAATTGCTCTTGCAAAGGAAATTAGTTGACGTTGACCAACAGATAATTTTGATCCACCTTCACCAACATTAGTATTGTATTTATCATCTAATTCATTGATAAAATCATCAGCACTTACAGCTTTTGCTGCAGCAATTACTTCTTCATCAGTAGCGTCTAATCTACCATAGCGAATGTTTTCCATGATTGTACCATTAAATAGATGGGGATTTTGTAAAACATATCCTAATTTAGAATGTAACCAACCAATTGAACGATTTTTATAGTCAATGCCATCAATTCTAATTGTTCCTTTTGTAGGTTCATAGAATCTACTAAGTAAGTTAATTATTGTCGATTTTCCACTTCCTGTTGCTCCTACTAAGGCAACACTTGTTCCTGCTTTTACATCTAAATTAAAATCATTTAATATTATTTCATTTTCAATATATTGGAATGTTACCCCTTCAAAAGTTACATCTCCATTAATCTCTTCCCAGTTTTCCTTTTTAGGTTCAAATAATGTACCATATTTTTCAAGTACTTCCTTAGAATCAAAGATTTCCGGTTCAGTTTCAATTAATGTCATAATCCTTTCAGCGGATGCTTGAGCTTGTTGGAACTCTGCAATGATTCTTGCAATTTGCGTAATTGGCTCATAAAACATTGTTGTAAAGTTAACAAATAAATATAATGTACTAATACCAATGATTCCTTCAATTACAAAACTTCCACCTATTCTTAGGGTAATTACAACTCCTAGATATCCAATTAATATTAAAATTGGAAAAAATATTGATGAATGAAGAATTGCTCTAATTGATTGCTTCTTCATATCTGTACTTAAATGATCAAATTCGTTATATCTTGTATCTTCTAAAACTAAGGTTTTAGTTGTTTTTGTACCTAGTAGTCCTTCACTATAACTTGCTGTAATTTTTGAGTTTATTTTTCGAACATCACGATAACTCTTTAAAATTTTCTTTCTAAAATACATGCTTATTAAAAACATTATCGGAGTAAGAAATGTAATAATTAGAGCAAGTTTCCAGTTAATCACAAATAATGTAATTAAGATACCAACCATTAATACTAAGCCCCATAGGATATCAACAATACCCCATGAAATAATTGATGCAAGCTTCCTTGAATCGCTCGTTAGACGGGCCATAATCCATCCTGCTGGCGTTTTATCATAATAAGCAAATGGTAACTCTTGTAGCTTACGAAATGCATCCTTGCGTATTTCATAGGCTACTTCAACTTCTACCTTACCTGCCATCTTAATGAATGTTGTAATACAAACTCCATATAATAACCCAATTACAACATAAATGATAATGAATTGATTTACTAGTGTAAAATCACCTTTATCAAAAAACAAGTCAATTGCTTTGGCGTTTACTAATGGATTGAAAACATCAAGTACAGCTAAAAACACGATTGAAATACTCATTATGATAATGCTACTTTTCTTCTTAAGAACAAGTTTTAATATCTTTTTCCAAATACCTACTTTTAACTTTTCACTACTGTAATCAATTTCTTCAAAACTATTCATTAACATTCACCTCCCTATTTACTAGGTTAGTAAATTCATCTTCTAAAGCACCTTGAATATCCCATAATGATTTATATAAGCCATCAATTTTGCTTAATTCTTCATGTGTTCCGATTGCTGAAACTCTACCATTTTCTAATACAATAATCTTATCAGCTTCTTTAGCTGTTGTAATTCGATGCGTAATAATGATTGATGTAAGTTCTTTATTTCTTGTTTTTAACGCATTTCTAATATTTACATCAGTCTTTGTATCAACTGCACTTAAGCTATCATCAAATATCATAATTGGCTTTTCTAGCACAAGCATTCTGGCAATAGCTACTCTTTGTTTTTGTCCACCACTTAAAGTAACTCCCTTTTCACCAACTAATGTATCATAACCTTGAATAAATGAGTTAATATCATCATGAATTGAAGCTATTCTTGCAGCTTCAAATACTTTTTCATTTTGAATTGAACTATCAGCTATTCTGATATTTTCTAAGATTGTCTTAGCATATAGGAATGGATCTTGAAGAATAATTCCAATGTTATTTCTAACCCATTTCTTTTTGATGTTTTTAAGTTCAACACCATCTAATTTAATACTGCCTGATTCATAATCAAGCATCCTTACTAACATGTTTGCAATAGTTGATTTACCACTACCAGTTTTACCAACTATAGCAACAGTCTCACCTGCTTTTATTGAAAAACTAACATTTTGTAATAAATGTTTATCAGTATCATCAAACTTAAAGTCTACGTTTTCGAATTGAATATTTCCTAGTATTTCAGGCTCTAATGTGCCATCATTTTGATATTCATCAACTTGATTTAGGATTTCATCAACTCTATCACAAGCAACAACAGTCTTACCAAAGTCGCTTATAATTCTGCCTAATCCTCTAATTGGATATACTAACATAGATATATAAATTAGGGCAGCTGAAATATCACCAACAGAAATACTTCCATTTTTTGCAAATATTACACCCGCAATAATTGTTGCTCCATATTGTAACATGATTACCATGTCACTTAATCCCCAGAATAATGCCATTGCATTATTTAGTTTTTCAGAGTCTCTTGTAAATTTTTCATTTTGTTTGTTGAAACGATCAATTTCGTATTGTTCCCTATGGAACGCTTTTACAACTCTTACACCATTAACATTCTCTTGTAATACTGTAGTCATGTTTGCTTCTACAATTTCTATTTCTTCGAATTTCTTCTTTACATATTTAAAATACACAATTGAGCTTATTAATGTTATTGGAAAACATACTAATGTAACTAGGGTCATTATAACATTTATGTTTGCCATTTGATAGATTCCAGCTGAAAGTGAAGCTATGATGTATAGAACTTGCGGCAACTGAGCACTTAAGAAACTTTTAATTGTGTCAATATCAGATGTACATCTTTGAATTGTATCACCTGTATCAAGGTTACTATGATATCCAAATGATAGGTTTTGTAAGTGCTTAAATAATTTTGTTCGCATATCATAAGCAATTTTTTCTGCTAAGATACCCTTAGTATAACCATTTAAAAATAGTATTACAGCACGAATCATTTGGTACGCTAGTAATGTACCTCCAACAATTAAGATAACAACTAATGGGTTGCTATAACTCTTAAAGAATTCAATTAAAAAGTAGGGTAAAGTAAATGAGGAATCCTTGTTCATACCAAGGACAACGTCAATTACATACTTTATAAATTGAGGAACAAAAGAGTAAGTTACCGGTGCAATGATTGTTAAAGCTATGATTGAAATGATCAATAATGGATAGGGTTTAATCCATTTTAATAGCTTTTTCATATTTACCATCTCCTCTCCGTTACCAATAATGACGTTATATTATATCATAATTTTTAATAAAAATCTATCCTATTTACAAAAGTATTTTTAAAGTTTAACGTTTTCTTATATATTGTAATATTTAATAAAAAAAATCCAATAT
>JAEYQM010000088.1 GCA_023410025.1 Bacillota bacterium | reverse complement strand
GAATTACATCTAAATCTTCTAATTTAAATAAATTTTCATCCTCCCACAATAAAATACTATTATCTTGATTTATACAATATTCATATAATAACTTCTTTAATTTCATATTATTATAAACTTCAGCATTGTCTTTTTCGCATCTATTTATATGATAAATATTAATTATATTATATCCAATTAATAGTTCTTCATTATAATTAAATTTATTACAATTCTGACAACTATATATTTTTAATAAATTAAGTAAATTTCTTTTTTCATTTTTTAAACACATATTATACCTCTATAGATATATTATTTATTTTAATAATATTTACTATATACAATTGTGTTTTAATTTTTTTTATTTCTAAGATTTTAATTATAATAAGATAATAAAAACTTATATAACAAAAAGCAGATAGAAAATTTTCTATCTGCTTTAATTTTATACAACAATATTAACTAATTTATCAACAACAGTAATAACTTTCTTGACTTCATTATCACCTATAAATGCTTTAGCTTTTTCATTTGATAAAGCTATTTTTTCTAATTCTTCTTTAGCTAATCCTTTTTGTACATCAATCTTATCTCTGATTTTACCATTTACTTGAACAATAACAGTTACTGTATCTTCAATAGTTTTTTCCTCATCATAAGTTGGCCATTCAGAATAAGAAATTGTTTCATTTTTATTAAATACTTGAGAATATAATTCTTCAGTAATATGTGGAGCAATTGGGTTTAATAGTTTCAAGAATCCAATTAAGTATTCATAAGGAACATTAGTATCTTTATAACATTCATTAATAAAGATCATCATTTGACTAATTGCAGTATTGAATTTCAATTGTTCAAAGTCATTTGTAACCTTTTTAACAGTTTGATGATATACTCTTTCTAAGTTCTTATTACTATCAACAATTGTTGCTACTTCACTATATAGACGATATACTCTTTCAATAAATCTTCTTGGTCCTTCAACACCCTTAGTATTCCATGGTTTTACTGATTCTAGTGGACCCATAAACATTTCATATAGTCTAAATGTGTCAGCACCGAATTCCTCAACAATACTATCAGGATTTACAACATTACCATTTGATTTGCTCATCTTTTCACCATCTTCACCAAGAATCATACCTTGGTTAAATAATTTAAAAAATGGTTCTTTAGATGTTACAATACCACAATCATATAATACTTTATGCCAGAATCTTGAATATAGTAAGTGAAGTACAGCATGTTCAGCTCCTCCAATATAAAGGTCAACTGGAAGCCATTCATTAATAATATTTTGAATTTCTTTATTATTTAATTCTAAATATCCGTTTTCTTCTTTTAATAGATAACCAATATAATACCAGCAAGAACCAGCCCATTGAGGCATTGTGTTAGTTTCACGACGACCCTTAACACCATCTTCACGAACTACTTCTAACCATTCAGTGGCATTAGCAAGTGGACTTTCTCCATTTTTACTTAATGTGATTTTTTCCATCTTTGGTAATTCAAGAGGTAATTTTTCAACTGGTAAGATTTCAATCTTTCCATCTTCATAGATAATTACTGGGAATGGTTCACCCCAGAATCTTTGACGACTAAAGATCCAGTCTCTTAATTTATAGTTAGTATGTTTTGATCCAATTTTGTTTTCTTCAATAAAAGCAATCATTTTATCGGTTGCTTCTTGTTTATTTAAACCATTTAAGAATTCTGAGTTAATATGAAGTCCGTCACCAGTATAAGCGCCATTTTCCATAGGCCCTTCTAATACTTGAATAATTTCAATTCCAAATTTTGTTGCAAATTCATAGTCTCTTTCATCATGTGCAGGTACAGCCATAATTGCTCCTGTTCCATAACTACTTAATACATAGTCAGCAATCCAAATTGGAATTTTCTTATTGTTTGCTGGATTAATTGCATATGCACCAGTAAATTTACCAGTCTTGTTCTTGTTTAAATCTGTACGATCAAGATCTGTTCTTGATTTTGCATATTCAATATATTCTTCAACTTCTTTTCTATTTTCTTCAGTTACAATTTTTAATACTAATTCATGTTCTGGTGATAGTACACAGTATGTAGCACCAAATAATGTATCAGGTCTTGTTGTAAATACTTCAAAACTTTCGTTTGAATCAGCCACTTTAAATGTTAATTTTGCACCTACTGATTTACCAATCCAATTTTTTTGCATTTCTTTAACATTTTCTGGCCAATCAACTAAATCTAAATCTTCTAGTAATCTATCAGCATATTCAGTAATTTTTAATACCCATTGACGCATTGGTTTTTTAATAACTGGAAATTCACCACGTTCACTAACCATTTTGCCATTTTTATTTAAAACTTCTTCATTTGCTAATACTGTACCTAATTCTTCACACCAGTTAACTTCAATGTTCTTTATTTCAGCAAGTCCTTTTTCATAAAGTTTTGTAAAGATCCATTGTGTCCATTTATAATATTTAGGATCACAAGTAGCAATTTCTTTAGACCAGTCAAAACTTAATCCAAGATTTGATAATTGCTTTTTGTATGTCTTAATATTTTCTTCAGTAAATTGACGAGGATCATTACCAGTATTAATTGCATATTGTTCAGCTGGTAATCCAAAAGCATCCCATCCAATTGGATGTAACACTTCAAATCCTTGCATTCTCTTCATTCTTGCAACTATATCAGTTGCTGTATATCCTTCTGGATGTCCTACATGAAGTCCCTTACCACTTGGATATGGAAACATGTCTAGAATATATTGTTTTGGCTTTTTGCTATAAATATTAGTTTTGAATGTTTGATTTTCTTCCCAATACTTTTGCCATTTCTTTTCTATTTCAAGATGATTATATATCATTAAAATTTCCCCCTTATATTTTGAGATTGAATTGTCCTACTTAAGATAATTATATAAATTGCTGTAACGATAAAACCAATATGCATTATACTTAATCCAAATAAGGCTAATACTGTTTCTATTACAACATATGGAGTAAATAAATATAAACATAATTTCCATAATGTTCTAAAACCAATTTGATTTTTTAAAATAAAATATTGTAATAAAGTAATCATTAAAGACATTATTAATAGAGCACCTGCTGCTGAAATTATATTAATAATTATTAATATAGGTCTTAATGTTTTATAAAAATGTTTATACTCACTATTTATAACTGTAAATATATTATCCCAATTACTGGATTTAATACTTGATAATTCACTTAAATCAACATCATCCAGTTCTTCATACTGATCATATGAAAATATTTTAATTTTAAACACTTTAGTTTGAAAATAAACGCCATCGTTTGATAATAATATTACCAAATTAGTATTATAATCAAAATCAGGTTCTGGATTATTTGTAATCATCAGAAATAAACCAGCACTCAGCTCTTTATTATATACAAATTCATCATCTGCATTTTCATTTAATAATACGCCATTTCTTATTTGAAATGGAATTGTTTCATTTGCAAATATCTTTTTAATTTCATTTTTTTCTTCATAAGAAATACTGTTTTTTAGTGCTATTGAAAGAGTTGACGGAATAATAAATATTAGTAGTAATAGTAAAAACATCAAAATTACATTCCACCATTTATCGTCTTTATACTTATAGACTTCTTTGGGGGAAAACATGCTATCTGATAATCTTTTAATTATAGACATAATTTCTACCGCCTTCCTATTGTTATATTATACCATTAATTAGTTAATATATCAAGAAATAGAAAGTTTATCAAAATAAAAAAAGTGAGTTAGACTCACTTTTAAATTTTTGTTTTTTAAAACTTATCTCTTAATATAATCATTAAAATTTGGAAATTCAATTGTTTGTTTTCCAGTTCCTCTTAATTCAATATTAATTTTACTTACTTTATTGTTGTTATTAGTCCATGTAGATTCAAGTTTAGTCATAATATCATTTTCATAAGTTATTTTAACTTCTACACTCTTAATGTTTGCAGTAATATTTGTGTGACGATCAATTGCATCATCTAAATCAGTGCCTTCTAAACCTTCAACATCTAATTGATATTTTGTTGCATCATAATTTAATGTAGCAACGCCATTTTCATCTTTTGATAATACTAATGCTTTTACGAAAGCTTTATCAAATGTTTTGAAAACTTCTTCAGTTACACCAGTAAAGCCATAATCTCTAATAACTTGTTCTGATTCCATATCAAAGATGTTTCCTTTAGTTTTAACACCGTTGTCATTTACATAAGCAACGCCTTCAGATACATATGCTTCGTATTTAACTTCTTCACTATTTAGAACATGTTTTAATGTATCGATTTTGTTACCATTGAAATTATATATGAATTCTGTTGTTAAAGCGACATCACCATTTACGATTTCAATATAAATATTTCCGGATGCGCTTTCACTGTATAATTGTTTCGCATTGTTAATAACTGTAAAATAATCTTTTTTGTTAATTTTATTACCTTCGCCCCCACAGCCAATTAACACTACAGCAACTAGTAAAAGCATAAAAAATTTTAAAAACTTTTGCATAATAACCTCCAAAGTATCTGCTAATATTATACTATAATTTAAAAATTAATACAATACCTAATTAATTATTTCTTTATAATTATTTATAAAAATTTTATTTTTCACATCATTTGTAAATAATTTTTGACTTTTAGTTGGTAATTCACATATATTATCATAAGTAACAGCATAATCAAGTAAGTTATTTTTTAAAAGTTTATTTACTTTTCCTTTTTTTAGATGACTTATTCTCGATGTGAACAATATTCCACAATTTTTCATTTCCAGTAAATCTTTGTAAGATAAATACTTATAATCATCAATATTACTAAGAATAATTCGATAATCCCTTAAAGAATTAATCATTGCTTTAAATAATTCTGGTTTTTTATCTTTTGGTAATTTAATTAAAACATAATTACTTTTGTTTAATGTTAATAGATCATTGTTTTTAATTCGATGAATAATTGTATAATGATAATTAATTTCATTACCAAGATATAATTTAATATTCTCACAGCTATCTTTGAGAATATTAAATTTTTCTAATTGTTCAGTCATTTCAAATTTACCATCGACTAATACTTCAAAAGTAAGAATCACACCAGTATATCCTAAATCAATTAATTTATTGATTTCCATCTTAGCATCTTCAATACTCAATTTAAGAATTGAACTATTTATATCAAACATTTTTGTTCCTTTCTTACTAGTCTTCCACATCAAAAGCTTCTAATTTTGATTTTTTAATTGGTTTTGAATCTCCATGTTTTACAAATATCATTGTAATAAATGCAAGGATACAGAAGAATACACTATATGGGAATAATCTTCTCATATCAACACCTATAGAGTTTATGTAGAAGCCTTCCATTACTAAACCTGATAATACAGGAGTAATAATTTGTGCTGCCATTGATGCAGTATAGTAGTATCCAGTATATTTTCCAATATTTCCATCTTTACTCATTTCAACTACCATTGGATAAGAGTTAACGTTAATTGTTGCCCAACCCATTCCAGCTAGACCCATAGTAACATAAATTAATCCTCTTGATGATTCATCTAAGAATGATCCTAGTAAGAATGCCACTAAAAGGATTATAATACCGCCTAGAATTGTTTTTTTACGTCCAATCTTACTTGATATTATACCTATAGGAATAAACGATATAGCCGCAACTGCTTGCGCTACAATTAATGGTGTTGTAAATAATGTGTTTAATACTTGACCAGAATACACTGAAAATTTTGAAGTTGCAGCATTATATGCCATGAACCAAAATACTACTGATAATAAAATTAAGAAAAAACTCTTTTTAACTTCTTTTGGCATTTTTTGATTTTGTTCTTGTTCCTCAACTACATCATCATTGCCATTTTTTACTTTATAATCGTTATATTCTTCAACTAACTTAACTTCTTTAACTTTAAACATAAATATTCCTAAGAAGACAAGCATTAATACTCCAAGAATAATAAATGTTGAAATGTAGTTTTCATAATCTTTTGCTGTAAAACTCATAAATGCAAGAGCAATTATTCCACCTAAAGTACCTAATAAATTGATAATAGCATTTGCCTTACTTCTTAGTGGTTTAGGGGTTACATCAGGCATTAGACTAACTGCTGGAGTTCTATATGTACTCATTATAAGTAAAACAACAAATAGAATGGCAACAAACAATACTAAATATATAGGGTTATTTTTACTTACAGCTCTTGCTCTACTTTGATATTCAAGCAATGCATCTTGTTTATAATCGTATAACTTCTTTTCTACTTCCCCTTCAAGCCCTTTATAATAGAACTCATCTTCACCAACGCTATATCCATATAATTCGCCTTCAGAATCCCTTAATTCTTCAACATGAGGTATATTTGCATCAGCAATTGCTTTTTGTTGGTAAGAGTCCATTACAGCAACCCCAACAAAAAGAATTGAAGAGAGAATTACACCATATAAAATATATGGAGTTCTTTTACCTAACTTATGTTTTGTTCGATCCGATATTGTACCAAATAAGGGTAGCATTACTAAGGCAATAATATTATCAAGTGCCAATATGAATCCAGATACTGTTTGGTCAAAACCAAATGAGTTAATTAACATCTTTGCAATAACATTATCGTAAACTTGCCAGAACATACTGATAATGAGAAATGCAAGACCAATGTAGAGTGTTTTTTTGTAATCTAATTTCATAAATCCTCCAATATTCTATATAAAGTATAACATAAATGCATAAACAAGTAAATGGGGTTTTATTTAGAAAAAATATTATTAAAATATTTCATCTCATTTTTCATTTCACAGTCTAATCCATGTAAGTAACTTAAATTTAAAAAATAATTATTTAAATCTATTTTTTCACTCTTAAATATATAATTATATGATGCTTTAATTAATGAAATTGCCATTTCTAAGGCACTATCAAATAAATCAAAAAATGATTCTGTTGAGACAACAGTATTATCAATAGGGTTAATCCACTCTTTATGTTCTAAATTAAAAATATCTATATCTGTAATTGATTTATTATAATAACTTAAAACTTTTAAATCTAAACCAGATGTTCCATTATCAAGTTTTGTAAGTAGTTTTTGTTTTATTCCGTGTGGGTCATATACAAATTTATAAAATTTTCTTTGATATATTACTGATGAATTAACATGATTAAATCCATCATCTTTATTAAAGACATTTTTATAAACAGTATCAAAA
>JAEYQM010000028.1 GCA_023410025.1 Bacillota bacterium | reverse complement strand
ATCAAACAATTCAAAACAAGTAGCATCTTGATTACCAAACAAAAGATAATTTTCAGACCAGTGCTCATTCTTTTCATAATATTTTTCAATTATTTTAATAATATTTTTTTGATCTATTCTTTGATGCTCATCTTTATCAATCAAATAAAATTCAAATTGCGCCACTTGATACATAGTATAAACTTTCACTTACACAATATGAAACGCCTCAAGAAATAGATGAAGTTGTAATTGATTGACCATAAGAAATAATCTATATTTTTAATTAACACAATTATAATTACAATAAGCAAACAAATTAAATCCAATTATACTATTAGTATCTAAATAGTAAATATTGTATCATTAAACCAATTACCAAAATCTTAATAATAATATCTAGCATTTCAATAATAAGGCCCGGTCATAGCAAAATAATGATATTGATTTCAAAACATAGGATTTGATTCAAATATTGTATCAGTAAATTTTTTTACTACCAATTAAGGTTATCTTACTTTTTTTTTGGTACTAATAACATATCGATAGTTTATCATATTATTCCCTTTATTGTCAATAAGAGTATTAAATCATTTACAATTAAACAAGTATTAAATCATTTACAATTAAACAAGTCTCAAATCATTTACAATTAAACAAATTTTTATTTTCTCCAAAAAAAGGACTGCATATGAGTTTAACATTTTTTCAAATGTAAATTCATAACAGTCCCTTAAAATCATAGATTTAATTATTTTTAAAAATAAGATATCTAGAATACATAATAATATTTATTTCATAAAATGCTAATTATTTAACCTTATTTTCAATCTTTATCCCAAATGATTTAATTTTACTTATAAATATTTCAGTACCAACGTTCATATTGGATAATGAAAATATTTTTTTATTTGTAAAGACAGCGTATACTGTCAATCCTCTCGATGTAGAAATTTCAATGACTTTTTTGATTTCACTAAAGGAATATATACGTTTTTTCCAAATATAGGCACATATATAATTGTATCATTTTTTATTATCTTTTTTTCTTTTAACAAAGCATAACACCCAAAAGCAAAGAATATTAAAGTAGAAATACAAATTATATTTGGAATCCAATCCATTTTTTCGAAGATATTTTCTAATATTAACATTAAAGCAAAAATTATTTCAGAAAAAACAAGAAGAAAACATAAAACCATTAATGAAGAAACTATAAAATCATTATGATTCATCTTACTTTCTTTTCTCAAATTATTTTTTTCGATTAAAAAGAATATTAATGGTGTCAATAAGGCAACAGATAGTGGCACGATTGCATATACAACATATTTCATTTTTTCTCCTTCCACAATTAATTACTTAATAATTATAGCAAATAATTGATACATATAGTTTTCTAACCATAAATAAGGCATTGTCGATAACCATGCAGATGTTACAGAAGAAAATACTCCTGGTCTTATCCAAGGATTTACACTGCTAATTAAAGTCATAATCTGAGCTTTTGAATAATCCTTATATGCATTTCTCATACTAGCTTTTACGGAGATGAGGCTTTTCCATTTAGTATCGAATCGATTACACCTTTTGCTGCAACATTTACTCCACCTATGCCAAATGCTAATAATGCTGACTGTCCATCACTTACACTACCAGAAACGAGTCCACTAAAAACAGATGCTGCTCCGCCAACAGCGAATGTTGCTCCCCATCTCAAACCTGGTATAGCTAAAATAGCTCCAGCTACTGCTCCACCAATGGCAGACATTCCGATTTTACTCTAATCAATTCCATTTCCGGCAATCAATTGTGCTTATGATTCAAAACCCTCCGTCAACAACTCCGCCTATAGCAAAACCTACTGCCGCAGCGCCTATAAATGCACCGGCGCCAAATGTAACAACACTAAAAGCTAATGCTCCAATAACAATAACAACTGATAATGCAACCACTCCAAATAAACCCTAGTCAAATGTTCCCATAGGATCATAACCCATGACGTGGTTGTTCCCGCAGTAAGCATATAGATTTAAACCATTTATACTTTCAGGATCAAAATAATCTACATCATCTGCATTCAGGAACCTTCCCCACCCAGTGTTATAATACCTCGTTACATTATAATAAAGTCCAGTCTCAAAATCACTATTTTGGTGCAACTCACTAAAATACTATACAACCTAAATTATCTAATACAATTATATTATAACTTAATTAAAATGCATCTTCAATAAATCTATTATAGATTTTTATATGACTATGTGTTCTTCTATATCCTATTTCTATTCTAGATATTAATGATTGTATCATTGATACTGTAGTATTCTTGAAATTAAGGGTTTAATTTATTGTTTCTTTTACTTAATTAAATTACCTTCTGAATTTTGATTAAATACTTTTTCTTAACTAATTTTACATGATTTAATATCCGCTAACATTTTATTAAATGATGGTATATTAAAATTAAGTCCGCTATATCCATCATCTACATAAATTATATAAATATTTAAATTATTATCTTTACAATATTTTGTTAATATTATCTTTTGAGTTTGTATAGAACCTGATTCACCTACATTACCATCATCTAAAGATAATCTACAATATAAACCTACATTATAAAC
>JAEYQM010000009.1 GCA_023410025.1 Bacillota bacterium | reverse complement strand
GAAAATTATGGTATAATTTCTTCTATGAAAAAGTAGGTGGGATGATGATATTTGGACGACACATCAATAAATACTATTTGAAATACATTCATTTCTTTCTTCTAGGGGTATTTGCACTAATTGTAGTAGACGTTGTTCAACTTAATATACCGGAATTAATCGGTAACTTAATTGATATGTTGAAGGACAAAATGGCAGAAGTAAGTGATTTGAAGTATTTTGTAGTTGAGATGGCAAAAATTATGTTATTAATGTTCTTAGGAAGATTTTTTTGGCGTTACTGTATATTTGGAAATGGTGTACGTATTGAAAATGATTTAAGAGAAACTATGTTTATTCATTCAGAAAAAATGTCTCAAAGTTATTACCAAATTCATAAAGTTGGTAATTTAATGTCACTATATACAAATGACTTGCAAGCAATAAGACAAGCTTTTGGTCAAGGAACAGTAATGTTTGTTGATGCCTTTTTCTTAGGAACAATAGCTTTTTTAAAAATGTTAAGAATTAATTTATTACTTACTCTTATGTCCATTATTCCACTTGTAATAATGGCAGCAATGTCTGTAATAATTGGACGTTATATGCGTAAGAAATTTGAAGCAAGACAAGAAGCATATGCAGATTTATCAGATTTTTCTCAAGAAAGTTTTTCTGGAATTGCAGTAATTAAAGCATTTGTAAAAGAAGCTAAAGAACTTGCTGCATTTAAAAAAATAAACCAAAATACAGTAGATACTAACGTTGCATTTGTTAAAGCATCAACTATTTTAAGAATATTAGTAGGTGGATTAATTAGTTCAGTTATTGTTATTATCTTAGGTTATGGAGGATATTTAGTATACACAAAAAGTAATATTGATGGAACTGTATTTACAATCGGTGTCCTTACAAAATATATTTCATACTTTTCAACACTAACTTGGCCAATGTCAGCTATATCGCAACTTATAAATCTATCAAGTCAAGCTAAAGCATCACTATCAAGAATCAATGAATTACTAGATGAAGAAGTTGAAATTAAAGATGAAAATGTAGTTACTGATCATGAGATTAAAGGAGTAATTAAATTTAATAATTTAAACTTCACATATCCTAATAGTACAGATGAAGTTTTACACAATATTTCTTTTGAAATAAGACAAGGGGAAAGTGTTGGTATTGTAGGTAGAACGGGTAGTGGAAAAACAACAATTGTTGATTTATTATTAAGAATTTATAATGTTGAAGATGGGAAAATTTTTCTTGATAATGTTGATATAATGCGTTTGCCAATTAAACAAGTTCGTGATTCAATAGCCTATGTTCCTCAAGATAATTTCTTATTCAGTGATACTATTGAAAACAATATTGCCTTTTATAGTCAAAAAGCAAATAAAGATAAAGTAACAGAAGCTGCAAAGTTGGCTTCAGTTCATTCTAATATTGATGAATTTAAAGAAAAATACGAAACAATATTAGGAGAACGTGGAGTTACTGTATCTGGAGGGCAAAAACAGAGAATCTCGATTGCTCGTGCCTTAATAAAAGATGCACCAATTTTAATATTAGATGATTCAGTATCAGCTGTTGATACAAAAACAGAAAAAGAAATTTTAGAGAATTTAAAGAATTTAAGAGTCGATAAAACAACTATTTTAATAGCTCATCGAATTTCAACTGTCCAACAAATGGATAAGATCTTAATTGTTGATGATGGTAAAATAGTTGGGTTTGGAACTCATCAAGAATTGCTAAATAATAATTCATTTTACCAAAACATGGTATACTTACAAAAATTAGAATCAGAAGTGCGAGGTGATGAGAATGAATGATCAAAACCTTGATAAGAAAGTTAGTATAAGTGATGGAAGAATAGTTAAAAAAATTTGGGCTTATGTTAAAAATCATAAGAAATCATATATTGTTTCTTTCTTTGTAATGATTATTGCTGTTGGAATTGATTTATTATTACCAGTTATTTCTGGTTGGGTAAGTAAAGAATTAGGAATTAATCAACCAAGTATTAATAAAGTATATTTCTATGTTGGTTTATATGCCTTATTATTAATAATGACATTCTTAATTCAATATTTTCAAACAATGAACCTTCAAAAAACGGGTCAGGCAATTACATATGAAATGCGTAATGACGTTTTTGAACATATTGAAAAGATGTCAATTCGTCAACTTAACTCAACTCCAGTTGGTAAATTAGTTACAAGAGTAACTACTGATATTTACGCATTAAACCAATTGTTTACAAACATTATTATTAACTTAATTAAGAATAGTTTACAAATTGCTGGTGTATTACTATTAATGTTTTTCATCAGTACAAAACTTGCTATATTTGTTAGCATTATAACTCCATTCATTTTTGCCCTATGTATTTATTTTAGAAATGTATCAAAAAAAGCATATCGTGAAGTAAGACATAATGTATCAAACATGAATGCATTCCTATCAGAAAACCTATCAGGTATGAAGATAACTCAAGTATTTAATCAAGAAGAAAAGAAATTAAATGAATTTAAAGGTAAAAATGAAGCCTTAAGAAAATCATCAATAAAACAAATTGTTGTCTTTGGTATTTTTAGACCAGCAATTTATGTATTATACTTAATTACAGTTGTTGTTATTTTCTATGTAGGTGCCCAAGATATCATAAACGGTGGTAAAGTAACATATGATATTCTAATTGTTTTCTACCAATTAGTAGACCGTCTATTTGGTCCTATTCAAGATCTTGCTGAAGAGTTTGACGTATTACAATCTGCATTTGCTTCAAGTGAAAGAATCTTTGATACACTTGATAGTGAAATTGAAATTATGGATAGTGAAGATGCTATTGAACTTGAAGATATTAAAGGTGAAATTGAATTTAAAAATGTATGGTTTAAATACATTGAAGATGAATGGGTCTTAAAAGATGTATCATTTAAAATTAATGCAAAAGATACAGTAGCTTTTGTTGGAGCAACTGGTAGTGGTAAAACAACAATTTTATCATTAATTGTTAGAAATTATGATGTTACACAAGGACAAATACTAATTGATGGAATTGATATTAAAAAAATTAAGATTGAATCTTTAAGAAAATCAATTGGTCAAATGTTACAAGACGTATTCTTATTCTCAGGAACTATTAATACTAATATTCGTATGAGAGAAGAAAGTATCACTGATCAAGAAATCGTTGAAGCATGTAAATATGTTAATGCTGATCATTTTATTGAAAAATTACCTGAAGGATATAATGATATTGTCCGTCAAAGGGGAAATAACTTTTCTTCAGGGCAAAGACAATTATTGTCATTTGCAAGAACAGTAGTTCATAAACCTAAGATATTAATTCTTGATGAAGCAACTGCAAATATTGATACAGAAACAGAAGTATTAATTCAAGATTCGTTAGAGAAAATGATGAATATAGGTACAATGATTATTGTTGCCCACCGTTTATCAACAATCCAACATGCCGATAATATTATAGTATTGCATAAGGGTGTAATAATCGAACAAGGCACTCATCAAGAGTTATTAAAACAAAAAGGTCATTATTACAAATTGTACCAATTGCAATATCAGGGCAAATAACCTTTGCAAAAACGCTTTTATTTGGTATAATATAAGGGGAGGTAGAAGATGAAAAAATTTCTAATTATACTTATTATTATATTGTTTGGACTTACTGGATGTATACAAACAGGTACAGATGATGGCGAAATTGACTATATTACAATCGATTTGATTGAAACTGAGATACTTTTATTACCAACACCTCTTGATGAAAGTGTTCGAGAAAGCGTTGAATTAATTACACAATTAGTTAATGAACTTAGTGAAAAAGAAATTGCATTAATAGAAAATTATGATATATATATTAATGCGGTTAATTATTTTAAGGCTCTCGATGAAAGAGAAGAAACAAGAAACGAAATATTTAAAGAACTTGAAGCTTATTACTTAAATTATTTACCAGAAGTAGTAAGTGAAGATCTTGTATTTCCAACAAAACATGAAACGCAATTAGGTGATGTTACAATTACTTGGGGTAGCAGTGATTATAATACAATTTCTATGAAGGGTATTGTAACTCGTGGCCGTAAAGTAACAAGAGTTACATTAACAATTACTTTTATTTTAGAAAACCAAAGATACAGCTTTACAAAAGTTGTTTCTGTAATGCCAATTACATTTGATCCTCTTCCTGAAAAAGGCTTATCAATTGCTTATATGACAGTTACTTCTAACTTTACTGAATTTAGACCAATAGTTAGAGAATCTGTTGATATAATTAATTATAGTTTTGCATCAATTTCAAATGGGCAAATCAGTGTTCTATCATTAGGAAATCTAACTAATTTACTTAGAGAAAGAGAAAAAGGAACTCGTATATTATTTTCAATTGGTCCTTATGGTGATGATTTTGTTGTTCCAGCAAGTACTGCTGCCGGAAGAGAAAAATTAGCCAATTCGATTGTTGATACAATTGTAAAATATAATTTTGATGGTGTAGATATTGACTGGGAAACTCCAGATAGTGTAACAAGAAATAACTTTACTGCATTAATTAAAGAAATTTCAACAAAACTAAAAGCAATAGATAAAACTTATTTAGTAACTGCAGCTACCGCTTCAGCAAGTCTATCAGGTTATGACTTTGCGGAATTAAACAAATATTTAGATATGTACAATATCATGACTTATGACTTAAATGCAAGAGATAGAGTTACTCATAACTCACAATTATATTCATCAAATAATACAGCTGCATCATATTCAGGACATAATGCAATTACAAATTATATTAATGCTGGTGCTGACAAATCAAAATTAGTATTAGGTGCTGCTTTCTATGGTAAACAATATAAACTTGCAAGTACATCAGGATCAATAATTGGTAAAACAGTTGTTGCAACTTCCGTAAGTAATATTACATACGCAAATATCAAGTCTACATTCTTATATCGTTTAGGAAATGGAGTTACTAGATATTGGGATGACGACGCAAAAATGCCATACTTATATGATGCTAATAATGGTACAGTTGTTGTTTATGATGACCCAGAATCAGTTGCATTCAAAGCTAAATATGTATTAGATAATAATCTAAAAGGACTAATGTTCTGGCAATTAAATCAAGATTCAAACGATGATTTAATTACAGCAATCAATACAAACTTAATTAAAAAACGATAATAAGAGAAAGTAAAAAGGTAAATCA
>JAEYQM010000012.1 GCA_023410025.1 Bacillota bacterium | reverse complement strand
GTACATGTAATAGTTTCCCCATTTACAACAACATGAATCCATTGTTTCGTTGTGTTTCTAAATAATCTAACTACTTCTTTAAAATCATTTTCTCCAGTTATTTCATTATATGATAAAACTTTATCTCCAGATTTTATATCTTCAATTTTTTTGTAACCATCTTCCGTTACAATAATAGTACCAGTTTTAAAACATTTTGTCGTAAAAGCTTGACTAATTCAAAGTGAAATAAGTGCAGTTGCCATTGAAAATGCTAATAATAGAGCCTAGTTTTGATTAATATAATTATCATATGCTTTAAAGAAACTATTTCCTTGCTTCATACTTTTCATTCCAGCAATTATACCACCTATTGTTAGTGTGACTTTTCAGAATAGAAATTCCATCAAAAACGTTTGTGCTAGTGCAGGACATATTATTTCTACAACTAAAGCAATTGCAAATAAAGTAACAGCAAAAATTTCTCCTAATGCACTACCCCAGAATCTCTTCCATGTAACACCCCAAAAGTATTTCCATTTATTTAATTGTGGTGGATCATATACAAGTGGAATACTAAAGTCTGTATTCTATTATATTAAAAAGTTTAAATCAAAAGATGAATTCTATAAAAGAATTAAATAATATATTAATTATTATTGTAATGTTAGAATATCATAAAAATTAAAAGGTATGACACCCTAAAGTATATAGGTATCACACCTTTCAATAGAATAATTGTTTTTCTTAAAAAGTCATGGCATATTATTATTTATTAAATTAGTTTTTAATTTAAATTGTCCAACTATTCGGGTACGTTCTTAATAAGTACTTCCTTTCTATAATCATTGTAACAAAAAAATACTCACTTTTATTTTAAAGAATTGAAGATTCTTATATGAACATAATTGAGTACTTTTATATTTTCGTTTATATCATGTTATTAAATTCTCGTAACTGGATGTTCTAAATGATATTTGTAATGATTAAACACCTTTCCACGATACTAATATGATATCCTAAAATTTTGGTTTTGTATAATAACGCACAGTAGAACCTTTAGTAGACTTTTATATTTTTTTGATGTGAAAATCATTTTTAAAGTCAATCTGTAAAAACTGTAATAATTATTTTTTGTAAAGTGAAATAACTGCAATAATTAATTTAAGTTTTATGATTAAATAAAAGAAAAAAAGGAATAATCAGAAAACTGACTATTTCTCTTAAAAATCGATCTTTTTTACCATGATTTAAAAAGCATATCAACAACATATTCAAATTATATTAACCTACTATCAACTGTACATCAATTATATCATATACCATTATGCCCTACATGATTATGCAAATTTTAAACAATTGTAAATAGTGAATTGTTTAATAAAAGTATTGGTGGATATCGATATGTTTAAAATTCTTTAACTTGTGAATGAAATCTAGAAAATCTCTATCAAACCCCAATTGTATTTTTTGCATTTTATAGATTTCTGGCACTATTTCTAGTACAAAAAATCCGTTGAATTCTTCAGCTATAGAATTTAATTCATTGATTTTATTAAAATAAATATTTAAAAATTTTTTTGTCAAATCATCAAGACAAGTTGTATTTAAACTTATTGTAGGAGATTTAATACATTGATATCCATTTTTTACTTTTTCATAATAAAAATCACCTAAATTTGTTTTATGAAGAAAACCCTTGATAATTACTTAATTCACATTGTTTTCAAACCAATAAACTAAATATATCCTTATGTTTGTTTTAATAATATTATCAACCACCAAAAATAGTGTAAGTTTGTATCCAATTTGTAGGACTACCTTTAGAACCAAGCCAAAGCATATCATCTACCTTATCTATATAAATACATTAATTCTACATATTTGTTAACCAACGTAATAAAATATTGATGGCTTAACTTATTCTGTTATCTTCTAGTGCTTGTAAAAATTTATTCATTATTGGATCATCTTCATTTGCTGCGCAATAAAGAAATCTTTGCGCTGATGTTAAAGCAAAAATTAAATCTTCGTAGTCTTTTTCTAATATATTTTTAATTTCGATATTGCCATTCAAAATTTTATTAACTAAATCAATATTAACAATGATTTTTCTTTTATTGTCACCATATGAATGCTCCACTCCATTAAACCAAAGAATATCTTCAAAAAGTTTTTAATTTCATTTTTTTCTTGTTCATTAAAATTTATAATCATAAATTACCTCACAATCCAAATTTTCCCCATATTATTTGGATGCCTTTCATAATAAAACTTGAATTAGCTACTGGAGTAAAACTATTATACCACCTATTGTTAGTGTGACTTTTCAGGATAGAAATGTCATCATAAAGGTTGGTGCAAATGCGGGACATATTATTGATACAACTAAAGCAATTGCAAATAAAGTAACAGCAACAATTTCTTCTAATGCACTACCCCATAATCTCTTCCATGTAACACCCTAAAAGTATTTCCATTATTTAATTTTGGTGAATCATATACAAGTGGAATACTAAAGTCTTAATTCTATTATATTAAAAAATTCAAATCAAAAGATGAATTCGATAAAAGAATTAAATAATATATTGATTATTATTGTATTGTTAGAATATCATAAAAATTAAAAAGTATTAAACCTTAATGATGTTTCTGGATATAATTTTTACAATATACTTACCAAAAATAAATATTTTAAAATCAAAGACTTAACCAATAAATTTGAAAATCAAATTATCAAATTCTTCTTCAGAACATTTCCATCTTTTCACTGAAATATTTTCATTGTCCTTATCCACAAATGATGAATTATAGAAAATAATTCGATAGCTACCATCTTTATTATATACTTTAATACCATATTCACCTAGTACAGGCAATTCCATCCCAAATGAAGTTTTAAACTCTATTTCAGCCAAGTCCGATAATATTTCTTTTGCTTCTTCGTTTGATAATTTTTTAATTAATATTGAATCCATATGATTATTATGATATTTTTTTTTAACGATTTCTATTTTTGTGGCATTATCCATTAAATCATTATAATTATATTGATGTGTACATCCCGATAAAACAAATGCTATCGCTAAAATAAGAACAAAACTTAAGATTTTATTTTTTCCCATTTTTTTATCCTTCCCTAAAGTATAACCTAATTTAAAATAAAATAAAGTGGTAAAACTACTATTAGACAAAACAAATATGCAATAGCCCATCCTAATGAATTTCATCCTATCCATATTTATCAAGTGCAATCCTTTCAGTTTCACTTACACCACCAAGACAGTCGGCAGATCTTTCCCAAGGATATCAATAATAATTTATTGGCTTTTTGTGATAATTTATAACCGAAGGAATTGCATTATATAAATAATATGATGGTCCTAATATCCTTTATTGTATTGAATGTCCATATTCATGTCTTAAACCAGTTGCAACATTGCTACTATTTAACCATATTGTCCCAAAAGCACTACAACATCAATAATATCTTGTCTAACCACAGTACTATCTTTGTAAAATGAAACTTTTTTGAATTTAGTGCTCCACTTTCACCTTGGTTATAATGATTAAGTCATCCATTATTCCAGTCCTAAGCAAAATCGCACCATCTTCCTTATAATATCGCTGTTCCAATGGCTCCTATTAAAGTTATCTTACTTATTGGATTTATAAGTCCACCTATTGTATTTGCCCAATTCCAGAAGTTGCTCCATCCTTTATTTGAATTACCAAATTCAGGAACTAACAAAATTTTTGAAAGTATTGTATCACAATTTTTTTGAAGTTACAAGGGATTAGAAGCAAATAATATATAAGGATTTAAGGAACCTATTGAATATGGTTTAAGAGTTAAATGATCTGAACTTAAAAACTGTTTAATCTCATGGGAATAATACATACTACCATTTAATGTAGGTATTATATATAAACCAATTTTACTATCATAATATAAGTTTTTCCAACTAAACGATTGCGTTTGGTTTTTTATCATCTAGTACTTTTCTATAATCGCTATTCTTTTCATAATTTCTTTGAAATTCATCAAAAGTCGTTTTTCCTTTCACAAAACTTACACATTCTTTCATAATTTGTTTTTTATCCATGTCAGAATACCCCACTTACTAAACTATAAATGACTGAATCCCATATTGCATTCTTATATCCTGTAATTACATGTATTACAAGGTTATGTGATTTAGTAACCCCTACGACTTTATACAAGTTTGCTCCCGATCGACATAGTGTGTGGTGCAATATTACCTTTTGACCATCTATTATATCGGTTGCACCTTCAGAAAATGTTCCTGGACGCAATCGTTCTGGTGCCGCAAATAATTTTAGTTAAAAAGTAGTAAATGAAGGATCTTTAGAAATGCCTTTACTATTAACAATTGGTTTTTTCGCCTTATCAACAGTTTCATCATCGAACTGCATAACATCAAAAGCATCACCACAAGCATTATAAACTAATGTACTATTTTCAACTACATAATAAGTATGGTAATAAGATACTTCACTATTTTTATAACTTTTAATTTTTTTTATTTTTTGAACTAATTTTAATAATTATATCATTCTTTTCATTATGAAACAATAGGTTATTACTAATTATCCAATTATAGTAATGATATGTTACAATTTCCTATTATTTATAATATTAAAATCAAAAAATATTAATTATAAAAAATTTAGTAATATATTTATTATTTTCATTATTATGCTATAATATATTTACAGAGGTGAGATTATTGGACGATATAAGACAAAATAAAACCCCATATTTCAGTGCATTAGTAGATTACTCAGAAAGCAATGTTACTCCTTTTGATATTCCAGGTCACAAATTAGGGAGACTTGATAATTTATTAAAGGATAAGATTGGTGATGCGGTATACAAGTATGACTCTAATTCACCTAAGGGACTTGATAATATTTCAAAACCAAAATCAGTTATTAAAGAAGCCCAGGCTTTAATGGCTGAAGCATTTAAAGCTGACAAAGCTTATTTTCTAACTGGTGGAACAACACAAGGAATTCTTGCTATGATAATGGGTGCAGTGGGAGCAAGAGAAAAATTAATATTACCGAGAAATGTACATAAATCGGTAATCAATGCTTTAATTTTATCTGGAGCTATCCCTGTATTTATGCCTGTTCATATTGATACTAATTTAGGGATTGCAAATGGTGTAAATGTAAGTGATGTTGAGAAAACTATAAAGGAAAATCCCGATGCTAAAGCTATTTTTCTGATTAATCCTACATACTTTGGTGTGGCTAGTAATATTAAAGAAATTGTAAGAATTGCTCATGAAAATAATATGCTTGTCTTAGTTGATGAAGCCCATGGATCTCACTTAGGTTTCCATGAAGATTTACCCCTTTCAGCAATGGAAGCTGGAGCTGACTTATCATCATGCTCACTACATAAAACAGGTGGAAGCCTAACACAAAGCTCAGTCTTATTATGTAAGGGACCAAGAGTTGATCAAAATAAACTAGGTGTCGCCTTTAATATTCTGCAAACAACAAGCCCAAGTGAATTATTACTTGCAAGTTTAGATACAGCAAGACATTACTTATATTTTAATGGAAGAAAAATGCTTGATAAAACTCTTCAAGTAGCAAGATATGCTCGTGAAGTATTAAATGATATACCAGGAATAGAGGTTATCAAAAAAGAAGATTTCATTGGTGGTGGAAATTTTGATTATGATGAAACTAAAGTACTAATCAATATTAGGGATTTAGGAAAACCAGGATACTTTTATTATAACCACTTAAAAGAAAGATTCAATGTTCAAATTGAACTTGCTGAAACTTATGTAATTCTATTAGTACTTACAATGGGTAGTAGACATGAAGATATTGATAGATTAAAAGAAGTTCTGCAAATTCTCTCAAATGAATTATATGATGGTACAAAAAAAGAAGTTTACAAAAAATTTAAATATAGTTACCCTGAAAGTTATGTAAGACCAAGGTCAGCATACCATGCACCAAAGAAGTTTGTAAAACTAGAGGATGCCTGTGGTGAAATTAGTGGTGAATCAATAATGATCTATCCACCAGGAATTCCAATTGTTATTCCTGGAGAAGTAATAGATGAAAATATAATTGAAATGTTAGAATTCTATGAAGAAAATGGATTTAATATTCTAACAGATCAAGAAAATGATCTAATAAAAATTATTGATAGAGATAATTGGATTAAATGGAGTGAAGATGATGAAATATAAAACAGTGCAAATACCCTTTCAAAGTTGTACATCAAACTTTGAAGATGCTAAGGTAGTAATCTTTAGTAGTCCGATGGACTCTACTACTTCTTTTAGACCAGGAACTAGATTTGCTGGAAATGCCATAAGAGTTGACTCTTTTGGCGTTGAATGGTATAGCCCTTATTGGGATATGGATTTAAAAGAACACAACACTTGCGATATTGGAGATTTAGATTTACCAATTGGTGATGTAAATACATGTTTACAAATCATTGAAGAAACAACAGATGATATTATTAATGCTGGAAAACAAGTAATGATGATTGGTGGAGAACATTTAGTTACACTTGGTGTTATAAGAAGTATGGTAAAAAAATATCAAGACTTACATATTATTCACCTTGATGCCCATACAGATTTAAGAGATGAATTCTTCGGAATGAAATTATCACATGCAACAGTTCTAAGAAGATGTTATGATCTAGTTGGCAATAATAAAATTTTTCAATTTGGTATTAGATCTGGTGACAAACATGAATTTGAATGGTCAAAAGGAAAAACAAATTTAAGAAAATTTGATTTAGTTGGTTTAGAAGATGCAGTTTTATATCTTAAAGATAAACCAGTTTATATCACAATTGACTTAGATGTACTTGACCCATCAGTATTTCCCGGAACTGGAACTCCAGAACCAGGAGGAATTACATATAAAGAATTATTAAATGCTATTCAAGCATTTGATAAATTAAATAATATTGTTGGAGCAGATATCGTGGAACTATCACCACATTATGATACAAGTGGAGCTTCTACTGCTGTTGCTTGTAAAACCCTAAGAGAAATGATATTATTATTACATCGCAAAAATAAATAAGGACTTTTTTTAAAAGTCCTTTTTTTTGATTAAATCTAATTTTTCAATTCTTGTTAATTTTTTAATTTCAATTTCTCTTTTTAATGCTTCACTCTTATTATCAAATGTTTCATAATAAACTAATTCAACTGGACCTCGATATTTGGTATACTTTGCTCCATTTCCATTATTATGTGATTTAATTCTTTTATATAAATCATTAG
This sequence comes from Bacillota bacterium, assembly GCA_023410025.1. GTDB lineage: Bacteria > Bacillota_I > Bacilli_A > ML615J-28 > CAG-698 > JAEYQM01. The sequence continues at coordinate 12,077 of JAEYQM010000012.1, read as the reverse complement.
TCCAACCTGTATATAAAGTATTATCTTTACATCTAATCATATAAACATAATTTTTATTTATTAAACTTTCATCATACCAAGTAGGAATAGTTATAGTAAAATCCTTATACCATTCTAACATTTTATAATATATATCAGTGGCAATTTTAATTTCTTCTTCACCAAATTTAATTGCCCATGGTAAATGACTTATTAATGATTCGGCAGCATATACTGATAATTTATAAAAGAAATCATCAGGTACTTTATTATTAAAATAACCATTGATTAAACCATTTTGAAACATTGGACTTCTTAACACATTCCAACAAAAAGGTTTAAAATCATCATATTTATCATTTTCACCTAATTTATCAAAATCAACAATTCCAATTTTATCCTCATCAATTACCATATTCCCCAAATGATAATCCCCATGATTAATTGTAATTTGTTTTTCTTTTATTCTATCAAAACTATCTAAAATATAATTAATAACAATATCCTTTTTATCTAAATTATAATTAAGTTCATTAAATTTATTTATTTTTTTTAATATTTTTTCTTTGTAATTATCATTTGAAACAATTTTTTTAGGTTTTAGATTATGAATTTTCTTTAATACTTTACCAGCATCAACACCTAAACTATATTGTTTTAATAAATCAAAATCTTTAATTTTATTAATGGCATCAACACCATTAACCCATGTTAATAAAATATAAACTTTATTATTATTCGTTAGTCCAAAACTAATAGGTTTTGGAGTATTCATATTTTTTAATTTACTTAGTAATTTAAATTGCATTTTAATCTTTTCATATTTTTCAATTGAACAGATTCTTAATAAAAACACTTGATTATCTTTATCAATAACCCTATATTTTATATCACTAGAAAATCCTTCACTAATTTTATCAATACTTATCCAATTATTACTATTAAAAATAGTTTCCATTATTTTATCACCTTATATAATAAAAGATTCTAATTTAAATTAGAATCTTCTTTTTTTACTGCTGTATCAATCGATTTTCCAAATACAAAGAATCGATCATATAAAAACTCAGTTACAAAATTAATTAACATTGTTCCAATAAAGACAATATATTCATTTACCCCATTATTTACAAGTGCATCACCACCCCATGTTGATAAGGGTGCAAATACTAAATAGAAGGCAAATACTTTCATCATTGCAATTGGAACATTATTAGCAGATTTAAAAGTAATTTTTCGGTTAATTGTAAAGTTCCAAAGAACCGATAATATTAGACTAATTAAATATGCTGGCCAATAAGTCATTTTAATTAATTCATTTAAAAGTGTAAAGGATGCTGCTTGAATTAATCCTGCAGATATCGATATAATTGTAAATTTTATAGCCATTAAGACTTCTTTATTAGTTTTCTTCATATTATGCTTCTTTCTTATATTATATAAATATAATAACATAATAAACAATATAATTCAAGTTTTATTTAAGTAAATAGAAGAATTCCAATTCCAACAATAGCAATTAACAAGAATAAATAAACCAAAACAGGAATAATATTTAATTTAATTAACTTACCTTCTTCTCCAATTGTACCAAGAGTTGCTGAAACGGCAACAGCGCTATTAACACATATTGCTGTTCCAATTCCACCACCGACAATTTGTAAAGCAAGAATAGCCTCTGGTAAAACATTCACAGCACTAGCTACTTCATATTGTAAAGTTGTAAATAACACATTTGAAACTGTACTTGAACCGGAAATAAATGAGCCTAAAGCTCCAATAAATGGTGCAATAAAAACATATAAAACCCCACCTACTTTAGATAAAGCTCCAGCCATACTCATTAACATACTAGGTAATCCTGAATTATTAATATTTGAATATCTAAATACTTGTACAAAGGCAACACCAAATAATAAAGCAATTGTTGCGCCACTTACTTGTTTAAAAGTAATTTTCCAAGAATCAATTATACTATGTTTATCCATCTTATGAATTAATGTTGTAATCAAAGCAACAATAATAAATATTGTACCTGGCAAATAACCCCAATTGAAACGATATGTTAACTCACTATATCCTAAAATATTTTTAAATGTAATTGTAAATAAATCTTGTTTTAGAAAATCTTTAATACCCAAAGCATCAATTCTTGTTACCATTAAAATAATAGCAATAATAACATAAGGTAACCAAGCTCTAATACTAGAAATATTTTTATTTTCTAGGGTATCAATAACTCTTCCTTGAGTACTTTCACTAAATTTATAAACAGTCTTTGGAGTTAATATTTTTTTCTTTGCAGCAAATATTACTATTGGTAAACTAATTAAAGAACCAATTAAAGCCGCAAATTCAAAACTAAATAATAAATAAACTAATACATATGATGTTCCAAATACTATACCTGTAAATAAAGAAAACGGCAATACTTCAAAGGCTTTTTTAAATGATTTTTCTTTCCCAAAAACTTTCATTAAATATAACATACCAATAAAAGGAATGAATACTGAAGAAATAGCATTTGCAAATACCGTCCAACTAACTATTGATCCAATATTTTCAATTCCCTCCAATAGCGATAAAGACATAACAATTGGTGTTCCTACTGCACCAGTAGGAACAGATACTGAATCAAAAAATAAAGTAATTGTTGCTGCGGCTAATGGAGGCATACCTAAACTTACTAATAAGGGGGCAGCTAAAGCAGCTGGAGTTCCAAACCCAGCAGCACCTTCTAAAAATGAAACAAACAAAAAGCCAATGACAATTGCTTGAATTCTACTATCCTCACTAATAGATGTGAATGTCTTATTAATTGTGTACATTCCACCTGATTTCTTTAATGTATTCATAATTATTATTGCTCCAAAGATAATTAAAAGAACATCTAAAGAACTTAAGAAACCATATAAAGTAGTAGCAAGAATAGTTAATACTGTTGTTTTCCAAAAAATAATCGCAATAACTGAACATACCAACCAAGCAATAAATAAAGATCTTTTTGCAGGGAAATTAAGGAAAGTCATGGATATTATTGTTGTTAGAATTGGCACAAAGGCCAAAATTGCGTACATTATTTCATCTCCTTAAAAATTTTAAAAATAACTATAACTAGTATATTCTATGATTTCCTTTTTTACAAATTATTTCACTCAGAAAAAAGAATAAAACGTTTTTCATAAAATAAAAAAATATTATTAAATTAAAAAAATTAAACTATTTTTAAAAAAATATAATTGTACATAAAAAAAGGGCAAATGCCCCATTAAATAATATCTTATTTTCTAACTATAAATTTAAATTATAAATTCTAAGTCCTTCTTATTTATATTATTATCAAATCATTTTTCTCGTTTTTAAATTAATATAATAATGAACTATTAGTATAATTTTTTATAATTCTAGCTTAATTATTGTATTTTTGTGCAATTAAAATCATTATTTTACATCCTTTAACTGATAATTTGAAGCTTGTATTCTAAATAATTCACTATATTTTCCACCAAGATTCAATAAATCATTATGTGTTCCTTCTTCTACTATTTTGCCATTTTCAATATAACAAATTCTATCCATATGAATTACTGTTGATAATCTATGTGTTATAACCATAACCATCTTATTATTAGCAAGTTCAAGTAATAAATTGTTAATTTCATACTCTGCTTTAGGATCCAAAGCACTTGTAGGTTCATCCATTATAATAAGCTTTGGATTTTTAATTAATACACGGGCAATAGCTAATCTTTGTTTTTCTCCACCAGAAAAATCAGTTCCTTTATTTGTAAACATCTTACCAATTGGTGTAAAAATGGTATCTTCCATTGACATTACTCTATCATATAATCCTACTTTTTTTAGAACATCCATAATGGTGTCATAATCACTATCCTGATATGGTCTCATCAATATATTTTCAGCAATTGAAAACTGATAACTTTGATAATGTTGAGAAACAAAGGCAATATCATTTCTTAACATTATAGAATTATATTCCTTTATATTATAATCACCTAATAAAACATCTCCACTTTCTATATCATAAAAACGCGTAATTATTTTAGAGAGAGTTGTTTTACCGGCACCATTGAGCCCAACAATAGCAATTTTTTCAAAAGGATTTATTTTGAAATTCAATTCAGAAAATACTAATTTATCTGAACCAGGGTATTTAAAATTAACATTTTTAGCTTTGATTGTTGGAAAATAATCCAACTCATTAATAATTCCAATATTAGTATCAATACTTTCCTTAATATTTAAGAATACAAAATAGTCATTAACAAAGAATGATTCTTTTTTTAACTGAGGATATGTTGAGAAAAGACTCGATAAAATACCTAAGAATGATTGAGCAGCTAATATTAAAGCCGTTAAACTTCCGATAGTTAATCCTTTACTAACCTTATAGGCTAAGTAACCAACTACAATAAACATGAAAGAAACATCCATTAAAGATTTAAGCCAATAAAGAATTCCCTTTTTAAAACTAAACTCTTTTAAAACTTTTTGCTTAGTATCCATTCTTTCATTGTATTTTTTCTTTAATAATTTTCCAAAAGCAAAAAACTTTATATCCTCTAAAAAATTCTTGTTAGTAAATAAGTTATTTATATAAGCTTGTTCCCTATTTGGAAGGACTTGTTTATCATATTCCTTATACTCTATCATTGAATATAATGAACTTGTAATTATCGATAAAATTAAAACCACTATACTAACAATTAATGTAAATGAATCAAGATATATTATTATTGATACAATACCAGCTAGTGATAATAATTGTTCAAATAAAGATAAAAAGATTGACACAACATCAATTGCTTTTTGTTCAGTTACTAAAGAAGCTCTAGTAAATGAATCATATAATTTCGCATCTTCAAAGACGATGGGATCAATTTTATTAATTTTATCATAAAAATCATTTTTTAAACTTTTTTTAATTTTTAATTCATACTTTTGTTTTAAGTATCTTGTAAATGAATCAATAATTACAATTGTAGCAATGATACAAAACATTATTACAATAAGAATAACTATTTCACTAAATTCTGTTCCTTTTTCAATTTCATCAATTATTATTTTTAAAATAACAACATTAAAAAGTGAAATAATTGCTGCGGTTATTGCGCTGATTAATCTAATAAAAATATATTTCTTCGACTTAGAACTTACTAACTTCAACATTTTAAATGTATTTTTCATATTTCTATAACATATTTGATAGCAATTAAAAATTTACTATCAATTTACCTTTCTTGTGTATGTTATTTTAATTAATAGATTTCTTATTTTAATATTTTTTTTGCAATTTCTAGTTAAACATGTTTTTTGTCTTGTAGTATATTGTTTTTAAATACTTAGGAACAAATAGAGATATATCAATAATTTTTTCTTGTAATTATTTTTTTTGATTCAATTTTGACACCTTAACAACACATCCCAATATTGTAAGATAGAATTTATTTTATTAAATAGAGTGCTAAATTTTTTAATATACAAAATAACAATATAATTTTATATTTAATAAATATCGAAAATTGTCGAAATAACTGAATAATGTAAATTTTAGTAAATTTTTTTATAAATATAAATTAAGTACAAAAAAAATTAAAAAGTGTCATTAAATAACATTTAAATGTAAATATAAATTTCACCAAGAAAGACAATGTTATTGTTTTATGTTAAATGTCCATTAGTTTATTTTAAATTTTGATTAATCTTTGTTATTAAGAAAATAATTTAGCAAATATAGAAATAACCAAAACTATACCATTAATTAATAATAATAAATACAAAAATCTTTTATTATGATAATAACTAACTTTAGCATGTTTACACTTTTTTCTTATAAGATGTACCATAATGATTGAGGGATTATCAATAGATAATAGTTTTTTATATTCTTTATCGATTATTAAATGATGCTTATTCAAAGGATCTTTTAAATATCCATATGGAGCATAAGATGCTGTGAATTCTCCTTTTATCCTTTAACCTTATATGCACTTCTAATCTTTTTAGATATATCTTTAGCATACCACTCATTCATTATATTCTTAAAAGGAGTTAATTCAGGAATTTCCTTATTCGAATCAATATCATCATTAATAGAAATAAATCTTACTTTATACTTAGGAACAAATTATTCTAAGTAATATCCTGTTTTTAAATAATCTCTACCAAGTCTTGATAAATCTTTAACAATAACTGTGTCTATTAAATTACTTTTTATATCATTAACTAATCTTACAAAATCAGGTCTTTCAAAATTAGTACCAGAATATCCATCATCTGTATAATGTTTAATGTTTAAAAAGCCATGCTCTTTTGCATTTTCCTCAAGCATTGCTTTTTGTGTTAAAATACTTTATCATTCTCCTATTAATTCATCTTCTTTGGATAATATAGAAAGTAAGGCTGTATGTTTAACTTTCATTTGCACCTTCTAACTTTAAACTATACATGCTCTAACATTAATTATAATTTAATTCATAATCAAAATCAAGTTAAGCCATAATTAAGTTTAAAATTTAGTTGTACATCTTTTCTTTAGTAGGAGTCAACCTTACGTATCGCCTACAAATGACTCTTTTTTGCATAAAACCTCCAAAAATTGTACTTATTAGGCTGTGTAGTGGCTATAAGTATAGCTACTTAAACATCGTTTCTTGTAAGTATATTATAATTATTAGGAGGAGCATAATACGAACCTACAAATAAAAAAGACACAAATGACTATTTCTAGTCAAATGTGTCTTAGTTCGAACAGTATAGGTTTAAACTCATATTTATAAAAATTATGACTTTAATTAAACTTTTCTAACAGCAAATCAATATTTTCAGTAATAAAATTAAACTTATTATCAATTTCCTCTTTAACATTTTTATTTTTTATATTATTTGCAATTTGGAAATCTTTGAAAAATATATCACTTTTAAAAATATTTACAAAATCCATGCCATTATTTGAAAAACAAATATCAAAATAATAATCTAAATTTTCAGTTAAATAATAGCCAATCAATAAAGATTTGCCATTTTTTGGTAAGAATTAATTCATAATCAGAACCATTTTGAATAGCCCTAACACTAAAACCATATCGGTCAAGCTCATTATATTTTTTATAAATATATTTATGAATATTCATAGTATCACCTATAATAAAAAGTATTCTATTAGTGTTCAAATCTCCATTGCATAATAAATGCTATTAGTTCCAACTAAACCAATATCAATAAAACTAACACCAGCTTCACAAGCTCTTCTTATCCAAGTAACCTTCTCAGAATAAGTTAATGCAGCACCTAACTTATGGTTAATTTTATATAAAGTATTAGCAAATTTCGAAGCTTTAAAATGACCAGCATTAAGTTTTGTTGCGGCATCCTCTATTCTAGATATTTTTTCGCCAATAACAACATTCTTCATATTCTTAATTTCATTAATTTTAATATTATCATACGCCTTATATATTTTTCAACCGATAATTCCAACAATAACGTTACCTATAAAAGATCCTAATTGAAATGATCCACCTAATGCTTCAGAAAAAAATCCACCAGCAAAACCACCAACACCCGGTCCTATCATCCTAGAGCCAATTGATGCGAACGGTGTAAAACATAAAGCTACACCACCTATAATATCTAATGAATTACTAACAATACTTGCTGTTGTTCCATCAACACCACATGCATCCATCACATTTGATATCATAGATGTTGTACCAGCCACAATTAATGAAACGCCAACACCAGTTCCAACACCAGTCGCACATAATACAACACCTACAGCCAACTCAGTACCTGATAGAGCCCATTGCCACCATTTAGGCGAATGTCCGTATACGTCAGAATACATCACAGGATTGTTAGCACAGTATGCATATAGATTTAATCGATTTACACTTTCCTTACACTTTCCGGATCTAAATATTCAATATCATCAGGACTTATAAATATACCAGTTTCGGGATCATAATATATAGAGGTTAATAAAAATAGTCCAGTTTCGACGGGTCTCTCACAAGTATCCTCACTTGCTTTTAGCTTAAATATATGTAAGCTATTTTTATATTTCTAGTTTTCTTAGCAAAATTAAAGCTTTATTAAACACATATATTATATCATAATTTATCAACATAGTCCACCATTACAACCAGTTAAAATAATATTAACTAATTCAATAGCAAAATATGTTATTTTAGAATCCTTTTCTTTATAAATTGTTTTTACTTCTTTTTTATCTATAATCTTATCCTCTCTTTCTTTACATTGGTCAAAAAAGAAAGCAGGGTTTCCCAGTTCTGCAAGAGTCAAGTTGTCATAACTGGTAACATTAGTTGTGGAAACGACTTATCCTGCCTTAAAAATAAGACAATATGCCACACTTTCTTTATTAATTAAATCTACCTTTCCTTGTATGTTTTCGTGTGGCTGAAATATATTTGCTTCATATAATACTATGTTTTAATTAAATTGTTTAATTATTTAAATCATTAATATCAACTCCTTATTCTCTACTTTTCTTTCATAAATCACTTGTGGAAGAAAAATATCTCCTCAATATATATGGAAAAGTTTTTAAGTTTTGTAGGTGTTTTTTTAGAAAAAATTTTAAAAAATTTAAAAACTGCCCTCACTATATATGGAAAGATTTGTATATTTTGTACGGGTGTTTTAGAAAAATTTATTAAAATATTTTTTAATCCACAATCAATATTAAAGAAAATAAAAAATACTTCCAACACTATATATGGAAAGTTCATAGTCAAAAGTTAAACGTTTTTTTGAAATTGTCGAACGAAAGGCAAAATATTACAAAAAAAATATGCCACTTTCTATGACATATCTAATAGTTTTTAATTATATAATTGTTGTATCCTGCCTTAATATTAAGGCAGAATAAGAAAAATACAACACTACGCTAGTATTTTTGAAATACTTGCAGCAACTGGGATACCCAGCTTTTCCTTCTTATAAAAATAAAAAGCAGATAGCAGTTCAATAAAGATATACCCACTTTTATTGCTAGATAAAGTTTTGCAGTTTTTTAATTTTTATGAAAATCATAGGATTCTCCATAATACTGTTCTAGAAATGAAATCCAATTACCTTCAAAATTTTCTAAATATTTTTTATCAAGGCACGATAGTCCAGCAAGTGTACTAGAATTAAAACCAATGTAAATCAAAGTATATTTTTCATCATTATAACAAGCCATAGTAAACCATTCTGGAAAATTTCTATAATGCAAATTTATAAAGTTCGAATTTTCATAAAATACGTAATTCTTATATTCATAAAATTTATTATTATAAGGTTCAATTTCTTTTAACATAAATTCTTTTGCATTATAATATGTAGTTTTATCATATTGCAAACAAAGAAAAGAAATTTCAGGATCGACATTTGTTGTAAACAATCCTCTTAAAGGATCATCTTCACGCCAATAGTATTTCCCATCAACATAATCATAATCTTGTATAAATGTTGCACTCGGAAGAAAATAATCAGGATGATCAATTTCTACATTCGAGTATCCAATTTTATTTTGATTAATATTCAAAATATACTCATCTAAAGAGTCTCTTTCTAAATCCTGATAACATCCAACAAGTACCATACTACACAACATAATCAATATTATGCTTATTAATCTTTTCATTAATTATATTTCCTCCTAAATATTATAAACCTAATAATCCTAATAATCCTAATATTACTATTACAACATTAACATACCATCTTGAATCCATTTTCCAACAGTAATATTTGCATTAGATGTACTTTCAGCAAGTTTTAATATTAATGGTATATTCTTATCTAAAGCCCAACCAGATATATACCAACCATACAAATGTAAATTATATTCACTAAAATACATCCATGCTGTAGTATTGAATGTATCTTGTACTGTTTGCTGTTTAACATAATCTAACCTATCCCATCTATTTACATATCCATCTCGATAACTGTTTGATGTCAAATTGCTTGAACCATCAGAAATATAATTATAATAAATAGCATTTGTTAAATTATTTAAAGCTCCAAATGTAGCTATACCTGCAACAATGCCAACAGCTGGTGAAGCTACATTCGAAACAGCAATACCAACTCCCACTGCAATTTCAGTAGAAACAACATATAATCCTATATCTAGAACATCTCCTAACCACTTCGGAGCATGACCATCAGGGTCGATATAATTGATTGGTTTGTTAAAGCAGTAGCAGTATAAATTTAGTCCATTTACTGACTCTGGATCCAAATATTCAATATCATCTGGTGAAATCCAACGACATAACTCCGGTGAATAATAACGTGAGGATACTAGAAATAGTACAGTTTCAACATCATAATCTTGATTATCCTTGTGGACAATCAATTCACAGAATTATTATACCATATTATTTATATTAATACAAAACTATTCCATTGAAAATACAATTTTATATACTCTACAACTGAACTTAAAAATAAGACAATATGCTACACCTTCAATATTAATTTAATCTCATTTCCTTGTATGTTTGCTTGTAGCTAAAATATATTTGCTTTGTGTAATACTACATTTAAATCAAATTATTTAAACATTAAACCATTAACATCAACTCCTTTTACTCAAACTTTCACATATAAAATTCTTGTGGATGAAAAATATCCCCACACTATATATGGAAAGTTAGGAGCAAAAAGTTAAACGTTTTTTTGAAATTGTCGAAAGAAAGTCAAAATATTACAAAAAACTATTTATTTTGTATGCTATATTTCCACTTATAACAAAAAGAAAAGGCAGACTCATGTTTATGAATCCACCTTAAACTTGTCAAGTATAGTTAAAAGCATCTATTTAATTTATTTTCTTTATTATTTCGCAAATTTTTGTATTAGGATAAAATCTTATAATATATACTTCTCCTAATTCTACATTTTTCGCATTTAATACAATATATTCATTTTTTTCAATTAAATAAAATTTTGGTTTACTAAATGATTGTTCACCATTTCCATCATAATCAAAATGGGATTCCATAAATTCTATAACTTTAGCTTTTTCTTCTAAACATGTACTATTTTTTACATATTGATAGTCCTTGCAACATAATGAAAATTTACTAACACATAGCACAATCAAAGTAATTAAAACACAAGATGAAATAATTAACAAAATATGACCATATTTTTTAGTAAAAAATATTTTTTTCATAAATATAATTCCTAATACAAATATACAAAGAAATATAATTGTTCCTATTAATGATAAATAAAATAAAGTCCAATAGTTTTTAACCATTCTTTTCACTTCTAAATATAAGAATATAATGCTCTAAATGAAGATCTATAAAAACATTTGCCTAAATCAATTTTAATTCAGGTAGGTTTATGTTTCATAATTTTATTTGACCTCCATATTTTATTGCTTGAGTAGCCACATCATAAAAATATTTATCTAAGATAAATGGTTTTCCTCTAGTACCCATTTTAACTGCTTGATTTGCCAATGGTCTTAGAGCAACATAGCAATAAATTTACCAGCTTTTGCTAATTGAGGAAACTTACCTGTCACACTACCTAATGAACCACTCAGTCCACCAAAAGAAAATGCAAGTGCATAATCTTCCCAATTACCAAACTCTCCACCATATAAAGCAACGCTTATTAAATCAGATTCTGTTTTACTTAAAACTGATGAAATGACATATATTAGTGCTGCTCCTCCTACACCAATAAATCCATCTACTGCAGCACCTAATAATGCTGCAGTCAAAACACCAGTTAATATATCTTGTCCCTCTGAATAAACGGTTACTCCTCCAAGTGTCCCACCAACTAATGCTCCAATGCCTAAACAAATTAAGAACGTACTAATAGCAAAGTGGCCTGAAGGATCTACATTGTTAATTGGATTGTTCAAGCAATAACAATATAAACTTAAACCATTTACTGATTCTGTGTCTAAGTATTAAATATAATTTGGTAAAAACCAACGACAAAACTCCGGTAAATAATAGCTTGAGGATAGTAGAAATAGGTTAGTTTCGACATCATAATCTTGATTATCCTTGTGGACAATTAACTCACATAATAAT